>JASHTO010000071.1 GCA_030040515.1 Terriglobia bacterium | reverse complement strand
CCATAGGCAATCGCCACTTTGTCCCAGGCACCGATTCCGGTGGCATAGGCGCTCGAAAGATCGGGAATGCCGTCGGCTCCCAGCGTCACGAGTGGCGGGGGGTAATCCATTACCGAGGCGCGGTTCACGGTGCTGGCGGCAAAATTGTGCATCAGGCCGAGCGTGTGGCCCACCTCATGCGCGGCGAGCTGGCGCAGGCGCGCGAGCGACATCTGCATCATCTTGTCCGTAACCGGTTCCCCCTTCACGTAGGGAGCGAGCAGCCCCTCGGCGATCAGGTAATCCTGCCGCACACGCAGCGAGCCGAGCGTCACCTGGCCTTTGATGATCTCGCCGGTGCGGGGATCGGTTACCGCGCCGCCGTACGACCATCCACGCGTGGCGCGATGCACCCACTGGATGACGTTGTAGCGCACATCCATGGGGTCGGCGTCAGGGGGAAGCAGTTCGACGCGGAAGGCGTCCTTGTAACCGGCCGCTTCAAACGCCTGGTTCCACCAGCGCGCGCCCTCGAGCAGCGCGGAACGAATCGGCTCCGGCGCGCCGGGGTCGAGGTAGTAGACGATGGGCTTCACGGGTTCGCTCATCGCGGCCGTGGGATCTTTCTTCTCCAGGCGATGCCGCACCGTGTAGCGCTTCTCGATCGGGTCGCCCACCGGCGTGGCGTAATCCCTGAAGCCGACGCCAAAGTATCCCGAACGCGGGTCGAAGGGGCGAGGCTTGAAGCCGGGCGGGGGAAGCTGGATGAAAGATTGATGCTCGCGAACGGTGATTGCCTCGGGAGTTGGAACCACCTGCCGCACGTATTGGCCGGGCTCGTCACCGGTGAAGGTGAGCGTGGCTTCAACCTCCGTGTTCTGCGGAAAGTTTTTGGTGCGCGGCAAATAGATGGCGCAGCGCGTGGGATCGAGGCGAAAGGCGCCCTGGTGCGCCCGCCGAAGCGCCGCAATGACGTTGTGGGAGTCGCGCAGATAAAAGTCTGTTGCGTCCACCAGGACTTTCTCGCCGTCCTCGGCGGATACGGTGAAGCCCCACAGTGTGGACTCAGCAAAGGATTCCTGCACGGTGCGGCGCTCGGCTTCGTCGTCGCTGAGGGCGCGGTATTCGTAATTCGGTTGGATCAGCAGGACGCGCGGTCCGATGCGCTCAAAGCGCACGATGCGCCCTTCGCCCACCTGCCCGCGGTCCAGGCCAATGTCATTGGAGCCCACGCCCGCCGGCAGCGATTCAAGGTAGAGGAACTCTGTGTTCCATTTGTCGATGGCCAGCCAGATTTTGCCCGCTTTGGCGTCCCAGTAAAAATCAAAATAACCCGGGAAGGCTTGCATGCCGGAGGTTTTTTCCACGATGCCGGGAAGCGGCTTGGCGCCATCGGAGGAAGTGCCCCGCTGCGCGCGAAGCGGGGCCGAAGCGAGCGCCAGGATCGGCAAAAGCACGCAGAATTTTCTGATCAAGGCCCCCTCCGGTAAGTGGCGTGGAAGTCGCGCGTGCGAGGTTACTTTGAGATGGCCTCCAGCTCATCCGCTGCATGCTGGATCAAGGCCGCTTCACCGTCCAAAATTCTGCCGATTTCCGCCAGCCCTTCGTCGGCTTCCTTCCACTTTTTCTGCTCGATGGCCTCGCGAGCGGCGGGCAGAGTTTTGACCCCGTAGCCGGTATAAAACCCCGGCGCGTAAATCTGGTGGGTGAACCATGATCGGCCAGGAAGCCCGCTGGCGCTGGTCAGTTTGCGCTCGCTTTCAATGAGAAGCTCGTTCACCCGCTGGAGCGAAGCGTGATCCAGCGCCGCGCCGCCGTTGGCACGCGCCTTTTCGAGCGCCTTCTGGTACCGCGCCGCGCTGCGGGTGAGCGCATCCACTGCGTTGTCGAGTGGGGCGAAATTCAGATACGGCGGCGGGTCCTCTTTGGCGGGCGGCACCAGCGGCTCCCGGGGGTTGTTGGTGGCGGTGAACACACCCTCGTCTATTTCCAGGTTGCGCTCACGCACGGCGTCCTGCTTGTCCTTCAGCAATTTCTTCAGTTCGTCGTCATACGTGTGGAGGGTATCGGCCAAGGCGGTGAAGTCAAAGGGCAGAAGGTCGGCATCGGCAAGGCGCATCATCGCCGTCCCGGCGGTTTGCGCAAGTGCCCGGCCATACATAAAGTCCGTATCACCGAAATGGGTATACCAGTAGAAATCATCATAAACTGAGTGGTAAATTCCGCCGCCGCTCTCACCCCCGTAACCCAAATCGAGGGATGCGATGCCCAAGTGATCGATAAACACGGTGTAATCCGACCCCGAGCCGAGCGCACCGATGTGCCAATCGGTGTGGCTGCGCGCCTCCTTGCGCTCTTCGGTGTTGCCGTGGGCGATCAATTCGAGCTGATGGCGTTTCCAGACGCTCAGTTTGGTTTCCGGGTCCTCGATGTCGCGCGCCACTCCGTTAATAAACTTCTCGAGAGTGTGCGAGCCCTCCGCACCGAGATAACCGCGGTCGTTGCTGTCGGAATTGATATACACGGCGGCGTGCTGGCGCAGCTCCTCGGCGTGCTCTTCGCCCCACTCGGTTGATCCGAGCAGGCCTTCCTCCTCGCCATCCCAAATGCAATAGATCATGGTGCGGCGGGGCTTCCAGCCCTGCTTCAAAAGATCGCCCATCGCCCGCGCTTCTTCCATTTCAGCGACCGTTCCGGAAAGGGGATCTTCCGCGCCGTTCACCCAGGCATCCTCGTGGTTGCCTCGCACGACCCATTCGTCCGGCGAAGTCGAGCCGGGG
This sequence comes from Terriglobia bacterium, assembly GCA_030040515.1. Classification (GTDB taxonomy): domain Bacteria; phylum Acidobacteriota; class Terriglobia; order UBA7540; family UBA7540; genus Bog-366. The sequence goes on along the minus strand of JASHTO010000071.1, from coordinate 13,612 downwards.
ATGCGGGCAATGACGTCATAGAGAGTTTTAGTGTCCCAGTTGGCTTCAACTTTTAAATGGACTTTGGCGGGGCCGGGGCCGACGTGATAGGTGAAGGATAGAGAGCCGCGCCAGTTTTCCGGCGCTACGGGCCCGCGCAGGGCGGAAAGCAGCGGCTGCGCGTCGCCGTAGGAGAGGGGCAACACCGGAATTTTGGTGATGGTTTTGGCTTCGCTGAGGGGCAAGCGCTTGGCGTCTTTGGTCGCGCCCTCGCCCGGGGTCAGCGGGTCGCCGGGATAAAGCACCATGTCCATCACACTGCCGCGCTGCACGCCCTCAAGCGGACGCCAGGCGCCGCCGGGAAAGACGTCGCCGCGGAAATAGCCGTCCTCGTGCGGGTCGGAGTAGATGAGGCACCCCACCGCGCCGTGCTCGGCCGCTACTTTGGGTTTAATGCCGCGCCACGACATGCCGTAGCGCGCAATGACGATCGCACCTTTGACGGAAATTCCCAGGCGGTCCAGCTCATCGTAATCGGCGGGGATGCCGTAGTTGACGTAAACCAGCGGGGCAGTGACATCGCCGTCCGCGGAGTAAGCATTGTAGGTGGGGAGCTGCTCCGAGTGTTGATCGGAGGTGGGATCGACGCTCACCGTGGGTTCCTCGAGCGTCGCGGTGAAGTGCGCAGGCGCCACGAGTTCAACTTCGCGTTGCTTGGGCGTGGGAAGAAGGACGTAAAAATTCTCGATGTGCGCGTCCCAACCCCACTCCTTGAAGAGGGACAGTATCCATTCGGCGTTTTCGCGGTCGTATTCGGTGCCCACGTGGTGGGGGCGCGCGGAGAGTCGTTGCATGTAACTGCGCAGATTTGCGGGGCTGGGGATGGCGCGGAATTTGCCCTCCCAATCGCGCTCGGCCCGCGACGAGTCCACGGAATATCCCGCAAGCATGGCGGGTGAGTCGCCGGCCTCCGCCGTGCCCGGCTGGGCAACCACTGCCACCGGATTCGCCATGCGGTAAAGGAACAGAACCGCGAAAAGCAAGACCATGAGACCCACCACAGAACGACGCATTCGCAACCTCCACAAGAAAATGGTTGTGGCAGTATATCGCATTGTGGCCGCATGACAATAAACTGTAGCGGCGGTCTATCGACCGCCGTCGACGCTCATAGAGCGCCGCTACAACGCGAGGGTGAATTGCCGGAAATTTACGCTTTAATGGTGGAGCGGACGCGTATTGAAGCGGCAACGCTCTTCAGGCCGGGGTCGCCACCGATGACTTCCATCAGCTTGCGGGATATCTTGCTGTCGATTTCCGATTCGCGGTGAATCTCCACCGGGTAACGGATGATGAGGTCAAGTCCATTTCCGTCCATTTGCAGGCAGGACTTCGGCTTGGGTGAGGAGTATCGGCTGACCATCAAACTCTCGGAGGCTTCGTGCTGCTCCTCGATGATGCTGCCGTACTCCGCATAGACCTCATTGACGGCCTCCAGCAACTGACTTTCCGCCCGCCCGTAATCGCTTCCCGGCGGGAGGGTGACGGAAATTTCGTGCCAGGCGTGGGAGGTGCCGGGGATTTGTTTGAAGAACGGCGCATTCTGGAAGAGCAAAGAATTGGGGAGCACTACGAGTCTGCCGGTGGGGTACATATCCGCGCCAGTTCCCGCCAACTCCATGACGTAGAACCGAACCATTCCCACGTCCACCACATCGCCGGTGACTCCGGCGACGGTAATGCGGTCACCCACGCGCACGCCATATCGCCCCACCAAAAAGAAATAGGCCGCAACAGAAAGGATGACCGCCTGGAGTGCCACGGCAACTCCCGCCGTGATGAACCCCGCGAAGGTGGCCAATGACCCGAACTCGCTGATGAACCCGAGGACGATCACCATCGCCATCAGGAAAACGGTGCAGAAGCGCTGCACCAAGAGCAGTTGATGACGGCGGCGTGGCTCCTTGACATACTTGAATGTGCCCCTTCGCCAGAGCCGGGAAAAGACCATCACGACCACTAGCCCGATCAGGACGGCGAAGATCCGGACCAGTACCAAACCCAGCACGCGCATACACTCTTTGTGAATGGATCTCTGCCACTCCTGCAAGTTGACCCCACACTGATCGAGTGCGATGATCTCCTGACCGAGTGGAAGCGTGGCGCCGGAAATTTGCTTAAACTCCGTGGTCAGGGCCTCAAGGCGTTTGCGGGTGGCCTCCGCCTGCGCGGCGTCCGCGGAGGGCGGTTGGCCGGCGAGCGAGCGCGCCTCCTGAATGTCCGCCCGAAGCTTGGCGAGGAGGGGAGCCTGAAGGTCGCGGGCGAGCGCGGTGATTTGGACCGCGCCGGCGTTGATCTGATCCACGGCGTGCAAATCTTCCAGCTTCGAGAAGAGCAGGGAGGCCTGGCTGATGAGCCCTCCATCCGGGGCCGGTTCCTGCGGCGGGGCAGACGGCACCGCCGCCGTTTTTTCATCTTTTGCCGGTGCGCTCAGGAAAACGTCCGGAGCGGATTTCTTCAGGTCGGTGATTTCGGCAGGCAACCCCCCTTCCTTTACGTTGTTGCCAGCGGCGAATTTTTGCAATTTTCCGATGGCGTCCTGCACGGCCTCGTCAAGCGCCAACTCCGCCTGCAAATTTTCCCGCTGCGCGGTTAAGGTTTGGAGTTTTTTCCCGTAAGCCTTGGGGATTTGCTTGTTCAGAGCGTCAATTTGCAATTGCACCTGCTGGGTCTGCGCCGCAGCGTTGGCCGCGGCCGCAGTGAGAGTGGAACGCTCCTGTGCCGCGCCGGAAGCGGAGGCGTTGGCCGCGCCGTTTGCCGGTGCCGGCAGGAGTTCCGCCTGAGCTTCCGCCGATTCGAAGGCAAGCTGGAGCGCCTGACGCGCAAGGCTTCGGGCGTTCTCGAAATAAAAAGCGTCGCTCGCCTGGCCTGCCTCCTCGTTGGCGCTGGACATTTGTTTGTACCAATTGATGGCGACGTTGAGATGGTGGATGATATCGTCGCCATCAGGCGATTTAGCCTGCGCCAAGACGACACCTGCGCTGAGAGTGAAAATTGCGGCTGCGGCGCAAATCACTCTGTAGCGACTTGTGGATTCTCTTACCCTGAGCATTCCATGGATCCCTTCGTTCATCCGCAAGAGCTGACTTCCGTTTCGTTGTCCTGATCGCGTTCAATTGTACATCGAAGCCACACGCTTATTGCGGCGACTTCGTGCGCCATCCTGCGGCGTGGCCGGTTATCTCAAGGCAAGCGATCTACTTTGATGGGGTTACCTCAGCCGCGGCGAGCAGACAATCTACCGCCGACGTTTGGATGGCGGCGTTGGCGGTGGTGGCATTCTGGAACGGTCCTGACCAGACCAGCCCGAACTGGTAGCCGGGTCCCTGGTCGTTATTCCAGATGCTCTGGGCGTTGGTTGCAAGGAATGTCGAATATTTCTGCTGAGGAGCAGCAGCGTACAAGGTCGCGAGGTTGCGAACGAAGATCCCTTTGAATTGGATCCCATCGGCGCCGCAGTTCGAGGGCTCGCAGGGATCGTGCAGGATGCCGTTGCTGTCGGTGAGATTGGTGATGGCGCTGAGCGCGATCGTCTGCGCGTTGGTCAGCAATGAAGTATTGCCGGAATCGGCCGCCAGCGCGCTCAGCCCTCCCAAAATCACTCCCTGATCGTAGGTCCAGGTGGTTTCACCGTTATTCTGGCAGGAGGAAGTCAATCCGTCGTTGATCAGGTTCTGCGAGTTGATCATCCCCGATTGCGCAAACCACGTCCATTCCTGCTGCGCCCAGGTAAGGTCGGACGATTGCTGGCGGGAGCTGGTCACGCGGCTCGCCAGGTTCGCGGCAACGGAAAGGAACAGCTCGTTGGCGATGGCATTTTTATAGGTGTGAGTCTTGTTCCACCAGATTCCGCCTCCGTACGTAGCATCCCAGCCGTTGGTCATGTCGGCAAAGATTTGGCCGGCCATGTTAAGATAAGTCGTGCTTCCCGTCCAATCGTAGGCGGCAATCCAGGCGAGCGCCCACCAGCCCTCATCGTCATAATACTGATCCAGAAACTCGCCGCTGGAATTAAGGGCGTAGGTGTTTCCCACCGCGGAGAGGTACTGGTTCGAACCGGCAAGCCTTGAGTATTCGATGACCACGGTAAGAGCGTTGGCGGCGTTCCACCATCCCGTAGTGTTCCACAGCCCGGTTTGCTGGTTATACCAGTTGGATTGCAGGGTTGCGACGCCCTCTGCCGCCATTTGCGAGAAGCTTAGATTGGAAGCCGGCGGAGGACTGGTGGAAGCGGTAGTGCTACCCATGCTGCCGCAGTTCGGGAGCCAGAGTAGGCCGAAAGGAAAGATAAGGAAAGCGCCACGCAACTTGGAGGCGAATCGTGCTAAACGCATCTCAGGACCCCTGAAGCACCAACGGCATGCGGCACATAGCGAGGGCAGGCCATGGCGTACCCCTGCCGGCTTCGCAATACTTCCATTCTGAGAGGCATGTCACCAAACTCAGCGATGGGGCGCGCCTCGTTTCCGCTGGTGCAAACCAGGGCGCGCCCGGTCCGACCCGAAATTCCCGGACGACGGACGCGCCCGCCTTGCCCCCTAGAAAAGGAACTTCAACGAAAGTTGAATAATTCTGGGGAAATTCTGCTGATAAAAGTTCACGGTCCCGAAGCCGGCCCACGTCCCGTTGGAATTCCGCGTGGGCGGCCCGTCATAGGGATTGGTATCGGGCCCGGGAAAGAGCGGAGTGTTCATGAAATTGAAGGCATCGACGCGAAGTTGCAGGCGTTTGGATTCCGTGACCGGAAGGTTCTTTTCGAGCGAGAGATCAAGGTTAGGAATGTACGGCTGGCGCAGATAAGAAATGTCATCCGGGAGATTTCCCTGCGACCAACTGGGCGTGGCGGTCCAGCAGCTCAGCGGTCCGGCAGCGCCGCAGTTGTAAATCCATTGGCTGAATGTCGGCCCGCCGGTCGGTACTACGCTATGCGTGCTGGTGTACCATCCGCCCGGCATGGACTCCGGGAAACCCGATGAGTCGGAGAAGATCCAGTTCAGCCGCCAGTCATTGAAGATGGCGCCGAGGGGGCGCGAGGGATTGGTGAGCAGGTACTTCGCACCGCGGCCGAAGGGCAAGTCCCACTCCCCGGCAAGTGTGAAGACGTTGGTGCGGTCCCAATTTGCGGGCTCATACATCGGGTGAGGGTCGGTCCAGGGCCAGCCATTGCGATAATTCGTGCGGACCATGGTTTTCGAATAGGTGTAGGCAAGCTGCACGGCCAGCCCGCGCTTCGCCCCCATCAACCGCTTGTCCAGCTTGACTTCCAGTGAGTCGTACCAACTCTTGCCGAACGGGTCGGTCCAGTCTCCGATCAAGCCGTACTGACTGAGCGGCACCAGGAGGTTGACGGCGGAGATTGTGGGTGAGCCGCCCACGCTGGTCGTCGAGGGAAGCACGCCGTAGTATGGATTGGGCACCTGCGCGCTCAGGGCGCTGGCAATGGCGGGGTTGTAATTGTTTTGTTGCAACTGGTTGTAACCCCAGCCAAGCGGCAGCGTACCATTCACCCAGTAGTTGTAGGAATATACTGCGCCGTACGGCCGCAGCGCGCGGGCATAATTTCCCGCATAGGCGACGTCCAGGGTCATGTTCCGAGGAAGGGCGCGCTGCATTCCCAGCGACATGATCTGCGAGCGTGGAATTTTCCGCTGCGGGAAGTCGATGGATTGAGTATTGCCCACGTCGGTCAGCAACCCCTGCGACGCTCCCTGGGGTCGTTGCGCTCCGCTGGGGAATGGAGTGCCACTTTGAAAATAATTGGTGGGAGTAATAGAATTGAGCGAAGAAACATAAGGTGTCGTGATGCTGAATCCGTCGGTGGTGCCCGCCTCGATTCCGTAAGCGAAGACGTAGCCCCAGCCCCCGCGAATCACCGTCTTATCATTCAGCGCATAGGCAAATCCCGCGCGCGGCGCTAGGTTGGAGTAGTCGGTGTTATAGGCATCGCGCGGCTGGCCGTCGACCCCGGGGAATTCAAATCCGCCGTAAACCGTGCCGGGATTGACGGCCGGACCGGCGGTGCTCCCCACGGCGGTGTATAGCGCCTGCGTTGCCGCGCTCCAGGCGGCGGTGTTGGCGGCGTTCGTGATATTGGCCTGATAGACGGGATTGCTGGTGATGGGGCTGACGCAGCTCAGGCACATCCCGCGGTCCAGGCGGTTGTAGCGTTCCTGCACGCCGCGCTCCACGTCGTAACGCACACCCAGGTTGAGTGTAAACCGGTGGGCGACCCGCCAATTGTCCTGGCCATAGAACGAATACATGGGAAAGCCCTCGGCCACCGTGTCGTTCCAATCCACACCGCCACTATCGGGATATCCCAGCAGCAGGTCGCCAATCACATTGCCGTTTTGGGTGGAAATGGCCCCGCGGTTGGTGGGATTGAACTGCGTATAGTCAGTGCCGAAAGTGAAATCGCCGTTGGGATGACCCACCGAATCAGGATTGGCGTAAAAGTACGAGCCGAACTCGCCCCCAAACTCAAAAGTGTGGGCGCTGTGCGTCTTGGTGAAGTCCGCATCCAGGATGATATTCTGTTCGACGTCATTGCCCACCGAATTGCCGACCTCCTGCGGATACACCTCACTATAGTAAATTTCCGGCAGCAGGGCCTTGGTGGTGGTGGCCACATCCGGCATGGTGAGCCCGATCGAAGACGGTGTGGGAGTGGAGAGCGGCCCGTCGGGGAAACTGTCAATGAAGCGCGCGAAGGAGGCTTTAAAGTCTCCCACCATGCTGGTTGAAAACGTATGCGTCATATCCAGGCTCGTCACCGTGTTGTTGCGCATGGTGTTGATGTTGCCGTTCTCAGCCGCAGTGGTGAAACCGCTGGTGTTCCGGAATTCGGTTCCATGCTGGTATTCATACGTTGCGTACCAGCGCGTATTGGCGCTGGTGTTCCAATCCACACGGGACATGGGCTGGTAGTACCGGTATTTATCAGGGACGTTGGCAGTGTAATCGTTGATGGGCAAAGTGGTGTTAATGTTGGGCGTGGGATAAAGATTCACAATGGCTTGGCCTATCGGATTAATCTCCCCGGCCGGGATCGTATCGTTCGTAAACTCCGTGCGCGAGTAGGCATTGCCCGGGCAATTGCCGATGACTCCTCCGGGCGCCGTGCAAACCGTGGTGGAAGGATCGAAGACTTCGTAACCGGATTGCGAGAAGTTGCCCTGCTGCATCGCCTGCGTAGGCACGCTGGTAATGGTGGTGAAGGGTATATTCTCCCAGTATCCCTCGAAGCTTCCGAAGAAGAAAATACGGTCCTTCTTGATGGGGCCGCTGAAGGTTCCACCGTACTGGTCCTGGTGGATATTCTGGCGGGGGATTAGGTTGAGATTGTTCTCAAAGTTGTTGGCGTTCAATAGGCCGGCTTCGAGATATTCGTAGGCGTCGCCGTGAAAGTGGTTGGTGCCGGACTTGGTGACAATGTTCACCGTACCGCCCGCGGTTTGGCCGTAGCGAGCGTCATATGTGTTCGTCATCACGTTTACTTCCTGGATGGCGTCAATGTTCGGCGCGGTCATCCAGTTGCCTTCACTGCCGTAACCGGTCATGGCGGTCATGTTGGTGCCGTTGAGCGTGAACTTGTCGTAGCCCTGCACGGCCCCACCCAGCACGTAGTCATTATTCACATCCCAGCCTCGGGTTCCCGAAAACCCCGTGGAGCCGAATGTTTCCTGGGTGAACTGGCTGCCCGGCGTGGTGCCCAGAAGCATGTAGATCTGCCGGCCGTTAAGCGGCAGGTTGGAGATTTCCTGGTCTGTTAGAAAGGTGTTTCCGCTGGCGCTTACCGTGTCAATGAGTGGAGGGGCAGAGCTGACCGTGACCTTTTGCGTTGCCGAGCCAATTTCCAGCTTGAAATTGATGCCGCGTGACTGGCTGGCTTGTACCACCACTCCGTTCACCTCCTGAGTTTTGAAGCCTGTGAAGGCGACCTTCATGGTGTAGGTTCCAGGAAGGACGTAGGAAATGTTGTAAACGCCCGCGGCGCTGGTGGTGGCGGTATAGGTCTGTCCCGTGGCGTCGTTGACCGCCGTCACTAGCGCCCCGACTACGACCGCTCCCGAGGGATCGGTGACTTGACCCGTAAGAGTGGAACGAAATTCCTGCGCGCGGAGATTTGGAATGCCAGAAGACGTGAGAATGAAACATCCCGCTGCCATCATCGCCAGCGCGAGCCGCGACGAATGGCGAGGTGCTTTTGCCATTTTTGCCCCCTTTTTAGCGATCGATTCAGAGCACTTACCCAAACAAGAAGCGCAAGCGCTGTTCAATCCGCTTGCCGATTCAAGGAGTGATTAGAGAAACCGAAGGACTCTCGACCGTGGACTTCCTCGCGGGGAGGGGTTTCGGAAAGATTGTTTCGAGGTATGCTTGGGTGCGAAGGCTGTTTCCCGAGAGCCCCCATTTCTTGTTTCTCAGGCGGCACTGCGCCTGTCGCGCCCATTGCCCCCTTCCATTGCCAAACCATAAGATTTGTACTTGAGGAGCCAAAAGGCTGCAATCGGGTAAATACATCAAAAGAGCTGTCGGTAATTTGCCTGATAGGGAGCAGGTGTCGGCATTGAAGGTCGAGGACAGGCTCCCGCCGCCGCAAGTGGACATGCGGGCTCGCAGATGCCCAATGTTTGAGGTAATCTAGGGTAGGCAAAACTGAGGAGGGATGGGTGAGCGGTTGAAACCGGCGGTCTTGAAAACCGTTAGCCCCGAAAGGGGCTCGGGGGTTCGAATCCCTCTCCCTCCGCCATGCACCGTTCGGTGTGTGGGTAGTGGGTCAATTTGAAATCTCGGTGTAGGGGCACCCCTTGCGGGTGCCCTGCCCGATGTCGCCGGACTGAAGGGCAGGGGCAAGCCCTGTCCCTACCGAATTCAAACTGATTCGCTACGAGTGCGTGAATTCATTGACATTTGCGTCCTAATCTGTGTTACAATGACAATTTGTTTTGACCAATTAAAAATAAACAAGGAGGCTCTGATTGAGCGAGCCGAAGCACCGCTATCTGTTTTCCTCTGAATCTGTAACCGAAGGCCACCCCGACAAAATTTGCGATCAGATTTCCGATGCGGTTCTTGACGCGGCTCTTGCCGCCGATCCCCGCAGCCGTGTGGGGTGCGAATCCATGGTGAAGGACCACTCCGTCTACGTGGCGGGAGAAATTACCACCAAGGCCTCACCCAACATTGAAAAACTGGTGCGCGGCACCGTGCTGAAGATTGGCTACACGGACCCTGCCGGCGGATTTACGGCGGATAACTGTGATATCCATGTGAACCTCACCCGCCAGAGTCCCGACATCAGCCAGGGTGTGAACCCCGGCGGCGCCGGCGACCAGGGCATGATGTTCGGGTACGCCTGCGACGAAACGGACGAGTTGATGCCGTTTCCCATCATGGCGGCGCACAAGCTCTGCATGCGCCTGGCGGAAGTGCGGCGCAACGGGACGCTCGACTTCATACGCCCCGACGGCAAGTCGCAAGTGACGGTGGAATACGAAGGCTCGCAGCCCGTGCGCGTGGATGCCGTCGTGGTTTCCACGCAGCACTCCGACAGCGTGAGCACGGAAAAGCTGCGCGAAGGCGTGCTGGAATGCGTCATCAAGCCGGTCATTCCCGGTCATCTGCGCGACGCCAAGACCAAGTATCACATCAATCCCACGGGGCGCTTCGTGACGGGCGGGCCGGTGGGTGATTCCGGCCTGACCGGGCGCAAAATTATTGTGGATTCGTATGGAGGCACCGCGCATCACGGCGGCGGCGCGTTCTCCGGAAAAGATCCCACGAAAGTCGATCGCTCCGCAGCCTACATGGCGCGATACATTGCCAAGAACGTTGTGGCGGCGGGCTTGGCCGACCGCGCGGAAGTTCAACTCGCTTATGCCATCGGCGTCGCCGATCCTGTTTCCGTGATGGTTGAGACGTTCGGCTCCGGTAAAATTGACCAGGCCAAGCTCGAAAGCCTGATTCGCAAGCACTTCAAGCTGACTCCGCAGGGAATCATTGAGTCGCTCAACCTGCTGCGCCCCATTTACCAAAAGACCGCGGCTTACGGCCACTTTGGCCGTCCCGACCCCGATTTCTCCTGGGAGAAGACCGATAAGGCCGCAATCCTCAAGAAGGAGACGGGCCTCTAAATGGCTTCCACCAAGAAACTCGCAGGAGATGTGAAAGACGCGGCTCTCGCGGCAAAAGGCAAAATGCGCATCGAATGGGCCAATCAATGGATGCCCGTTCTGCAAATCATTCGCAAGCGCTTCATCAAGGAGCGGCCGCTCGAGGGCGTGCGGATTTCCGCCTGCCTTCACGTCACCACCGAGACGGCGAACCTGATGATTACCCTGCGGGACGGCGGCGCGGACGTGGTTCTGTGCGCCTCCAATCCCCTCAGCACGCAGGACGACGTGGCGGCTTCGCTCTGTAAGGACTTCAAGATTCCGACTTACGCCATCAAGGGCGAGGACAAGGAAACTTATTACTCCCATCTCAGCTCGGCGCTGGAGCACAAGCCCCAGGTGACCATGGATGACGGCGCGGACCTGGTGACCATGATTCTGACCAAGCGCGCGGAACTGGTTCCGGGAATCGTGGGCGGAACGGAAGAGACCACCACCGGCGTCATTCGCCTGCGCAGCATGCAGAACGACGGCATGTTGAAGTATCCCATCGTGGCCGTCAACGATGCGGACACCAAGCATCTGTTCGACAATCGCTACGGCACCGGGCAATCCACCATCGACGGAATTCTGCGCGCCACCAACCTGCTCTTCGCGGGCCTGCACGTGGTGGTTTGCGGATACGGCTGGTGCGGGCGCGGCGTGGCCATGCGCGCCAAGGGCCTGGGTTCGGACGTGATCATTACGGAAACCAATCCCACGCGCGCGCTGGAAGCGGTGATGGATGGTTTTCGCGTCATGCCGCTGGCGGAGGCCGCAAAGATCGGCGACGTCTTCGTCACTGTCACCGGAGACAAGTCGGTCATCACTGGCGCACACTTCCGCGCCATGAAGGATGGCGCGGTGGTGGCGAATTCCGGCCACTTCAACGTGGAAATCGACCTGCCCGCTCTCGAAAAACTTTCGCTCAGCAAGCGCCAGACCCGCGAATTTGTGGATGAGTACACCATGCGCGACGGGCGGAAGATTTATGTGCTCGGTGAAGGCCGCCTGATCAACTTGGCTGCTGCCGAGGGCCATCCCGCCGTGGTCATGGACATGAGCTTCGCCGATCAGGCGCTTTCCGTGGAATACATGGTGAAGAACCACAAGAACCTTGAATCCAAGGTATACCCCGTGCCGGCCGACATCGATCAAAACGTTGCCCGGCTCAAATTGCAGTCCCTGGGCATTACGATTGATCGCTTGACCCGCGAGCAGGAGGCATATCTCTCCTCCTGGTCAGAGGGAACGTAAAAGGCATTTGTAGCGGCGGTCTGCGACCGCCGAAACGTCGATCATAGATCGACGCTACAGTTGTCAGCTTAAAGCTCAAGCTTTTTTCCCCATGAAAGAATTCGCCACCTGGGCGCTCGATACCGCCGTTGCGCGCGGCGCCACATACGCCGAAGTCAGGGTGATGGACACCCGGCAGCGCTACCTTTCCACCAAAAATGGCCAGCCTTCCCAGGTGAGGGACTCGCAATCCCTCGGTCTGGGGGTTCGTGTGATCGCGGACGGAAGCTGGGGCTTTGCTTCCACCGATACACTGACGCGGCATGACGTTGATCGCACCGCGGCGCTGGCCGTGGAGATCGCCCGGGCCAGCGCGCTGGCCAAGAAACACCCCATCCACCTGGTTCCGGAGGAGAAGATTTTGGATAACTGGGTGGCGCCCTGCAAAATTGATCCGTTTTCCGTCCCGGTTTCCTCCTGCCTCGAACTCCTGCTTAAGATTGATGCGGAATTGCGCGCCGTGACCGGCGTGACCGTCGCCGAGGCCGCCATGGATTTCCGCCGCATCGAGCAGCTTTTTATTTCCAGCCTGGGTTCGGAGATTTATCAACTCAAGACGCAGACGGGCACCGGATATGCCGCGACATCGTTTTTCGAAAATGAAATTCAGCGGCGCTCCTATCCGAATTCGTTCGGTGGGCAGTACCAGACGAAGGGCTACGAACTGGTGGATGAGTTGAATCTTTTGCAGAACGCGCGCCGCATCGCGGAGGAAGCCGTGGCGCTGCACAAGGCTGACCAGTGCCCCGCCGGCGTGAAGGACATCATTCTTGACAGCTCGCAGCTTGGCTTGCAGATTCATGAATCGGTCGGCCACCCCATTGAGCTCGACCGCGTGCTGGGCACGGAAGCGAATTTTGCGGGAATGAGTTTCCTGACGCTTGATAAGCTCGGCTCGCTGCAATACGCCTCGGAAATTGTGAGCATCGTTGCGGACGCCACGCCCGCGCACGGTCCCGGCCTGGGAACGTTTGCCTACGACGACGAAGGGGTGCCCGCGCAGTGCACGCCGATCATCCAAAGCGGCCAGTTTGTGGGTTATCTCAGCTCGCGCGAGACGGCTTCCGCCATCGGCCGCCAGCGCTCCAGCGGAGCGATGCGCGCCGAGGGCTGGAACCGCATTCCCCTGATTCGCATGACTAACGTAAGCATCCTGCCGGGAACGTGGAAACCCGAAGACCTGATCGCCGACACGGAAGACGGCATCTACATGGAGACCAACCGCAGCTGGTCGATCGACGACCGCCGCTACAACTTCCAGTTCGGCACGGAAATCGGCTGGGAGATCAAGGGCGGGAAGAAAATCCGCATGTTGAAGAACCCCAGCTACGGCGGCATCACCACCGATTTCTGGAATTCCTGCGACGCGATCTGCGGCCCGCAACACTGGACGCTGTGGGGCACTCCGAACTGCGGCAAGGGCCAGCCGATTCAGACGATGGGCACGGGCCACGGGGCCTCTCCCGCGCGCTTTCGCAAGGTACAGGTGGGAGTGGCCTACCCGGGCTGAGGGATTTTACTGTAGCGGTGCTCGATGCGCGTCGAATCGTAGGGGTGAGGCACCGTCTCGCCCCTACGGCGGTCGATAGACCGCTACTACAACCTGTTGAAATGAATCTGACTCGCCAACGCGCGGAAGAAGTTTTCGACAATGTCCTGAAATACTCCACGGCCGAGGAGACGGAAGCCATGGTTTCCGCTAACTCCTTCGCGTTGACCCGCTTCGCCAACAATACTATTCATCAAAATGTTGCGGAGGAGGGCGCATCGCTCTCCGTGCGCGTGGTCAGCGAAGGCCGCATGGCGCGGGCGAGCACCAACAAATTTGACGAAGCCTCCATCCGCCAGCTTTGCGAAGACGTTCTGGCGCTCGCGCGCCTGCAACCGCCTGACCCGAACCTGCTGCCCATGCCCGGCCCACAGACCTACCGCGCCCTGGGACGATTTTTCATCGAAACCGCGCAACTGACGCCGCAAACTCGCGCCGAGATCGTGGCCAAGGTGGTGGAGCGGGCGGAGAAGGACGGCCTGACAGCGGCCGGAGTTTTTTCCAGCGGCTCGGGCGCCTACGGACTGTTCAATTCGCGCGGCATGAAGGCTTACCACGAGGAAACTTCTTCGGA
>JASHTO010000006.1 GCA_030040515.1 Terriglobia bacterium | reverse complement strand
GGTACGCCATTCCCGACTCCCCGGTATGCCGCTTCCTGGTCCGCGCAAGCGGAATCAAGAAAGTTACCTCGCCATACTTGCGAGGCGGCTGGAAACGAGCTAAGATGTTCGCTTCGAACCGTCCTGGGAGTCAGGATGCACATATGAGCCATCGTCGAACCAGCAAGCGAATTCCGGTAGAGCTTCCAGTTGAAATCCGGTGGAAGAACCGGTCTGGAAGTCTCCGGCATGCGATGGGAAAGACGGGGAACATCAGCGGGAGCGGATTGTTCATCGAAGTTGCCGCGCGCTTGCACCGGGCAACTTCCGTGATGATCAAGGTCAAGCTTCCCAAAGAGGTTACCAAGGTTCCCTTGGAGCTCTTGTGCCAGGGCCGAGTGGTAAGATGGAACCAAGTCGGCGCGGTTCAGGGTTTGGGCGCAGTCATTGATGAGTACGAACTGCGTCCGGTGAAGCTGGCTGGGTCCGCGGACAGGCCGGCCTCGAAAGCAACAAGTTAGCAGTTCCGGCCGCCGGGAGATTTCTCGCCGCAGGCCTTCCAAATAGACTGTATCATTTGCTGTAAAGAGCCTGGGCAGGGGTTTGCCCGGAGCATTTGATTCAGGATTAACGAATGGGAACAGTTCGGCGTTCAAAGAAGATCCGGGTGCTCGTTGCTGACCGGGAAGGCATCTTCATACTCGGCCTCAAGAAACTGTTTGCCCTTGAGGACGATCTCCGTGTCGTCGCCGAGGCGGAAACACCGGAAGAGGTCGTGCAGAGAACCGAGACCTTTCGGCCGGACCTGGTCTTCATTAAGGAAGATCTCCTCAACGAAAGCACCGGCAATCTGATCGCCTCAGTTCTGAAGATTGCTCCCGAATGCAAAGTCGTCGCGACCTCATCCTCCTTATCCGACGATGCCTCGATGCGCCACGTCCGCAACGGCGCTGCGGGAGTGATTCTCAAATCCGTGGATCCCCAGCTCTTCATCAAATGCGCCCGACGTGTGACTGCGGGTGAAACGTGGATTCCCAAGCGCCACGTCTCCACCATGGCCAAGCTGCTTGAGGCGCGCCCCGAAGCTCCGCCCCGCCCGGTGGACACGCTCACCCGCCGCGAGAAGGTCATCATCAGCTACTTGATGCAGGGATGGCACAACAAGGAAATCAGCAGCCACCTTACCATTTCGGAGCAGACGGTGAAGAACCATCTGCGTACCATCTACGACAAGGTGGGGGTTTCTGACCGGCTGGAACTCGTCCTCTACGCCATCCATCAACGACTGGAACTGCCTCCCGTGCAGGCCACTGTGCCGCCGCGATAAGGCTCGGCGGCGAAGCTCGGGAATGCCACAACCAAAACGTGGCACGGCCTTCCGAAGATGTGAAAAAATCTGAAAAACACCTCACGTATAGCCGCCAAGGTGCAAAGGACCGCCAGGAAAGCAAAGCACTCCTCCCTTGCGTGACTTTGCGTCTTCGCGTCTTTGCGTGAGATTGTTGATTTTTTCACACCTTCTCCAGTCCGCCTCAGCGTCATGAGCACAGCCTGTCGCCCGCTTCAAGCCTCCAGCCAAGTCGAAAACCGGGCCCGTTACTTCTTCTCCCCGGAATTGCTCAAGGCAAACAGGCCGAACTGTTGTTCCGCCGTCGCGGTCACTTTGGACTGCGCGGCGCGCTGGGACATGCGCTTCACCACGCCGTCGGAAATCACGCCGAGCACTTCCATTTCGCTCAGCGCGGTGCGGGGAATGAAGGCCCGCAGGTTGTTGGAGTAGACGTCGAGCGGAGTCACCAGGAATCCCAGGGGGTTGATTTCCAGAAGGTTGTTGGGCAGCAGCGCCTCCAGCACTTCCGTGTCTTTGAATGTCATCCGCACCCAAAGCCCGGCAAGCCGCGGACGACTGCGGAACACCTTGCGCTCAGCGCGGTCGGGATTGCCGTCAAAGTCCCGGACGAAGAACACGCCTTTGACCGCCGCCAAGGGGACATGCATCAAGCGGCCTTCGCGGTCGAGCACCTCCACGTCGGCGGTTAAGTGGAAATTGGGGTCGACGAAGCCTTTGATGAGCCCCTTATCCAGCTTGCGAACCACCACCCGCTTCCGAGTTGATGAGCCGTTTCTCACAGTTGATATATCTTGAATCTCAACGCCAGTTAATTGCCACTTGGCCTAAGAGTTTAGCTTGTGCTAGTATAGGGCGCTGGTCGGGCCTGTCAAGTATTTCAACTAGGGGGCAGCGGGTCAGTTTGAAATTCCGTAGGGGCAGGGCTCGTCCCTGCCCTTAAATCCAGGGCACACGCAAGGGGTGCCCCTAGTCAGATATTTGAAACTGACCCATTACGAACCAGGGAACGGGGCGCGCGTTTTGCAGAAAGCTCCTAATTGCCTGATAAGACAATCCTTAAGACAAATCAGGCGGAAGTGTCTGCACGCCCACCGCCTGACTCAGGGAGACGACTTCTCATCATCCGACCGCTCCTTTGTGGTGTAGAATTGACGAGTCGTTCCAGACTGGCGAGTGTGCCAGACTCCATCCGGCCCCGGCCGGCTGAAGACGGATTGGGCGATGCCCCCCCTGCCGCCCCGGCATCCGCATCGGAGACGCCTCCCGCTCAGCCCGTCGTCCCAACTTTCCCCCTCATTCCTGAGGTGCAATCGTTCCTTGATTTCGCCCGCGTCGAGAAGGGCCTGGCCGCGAACAGCATTGCGAGTTACCGCCGTGACCTCACCGAGTTCTCCACCTTCCTTCAGCGCCGGGGCAAGTCCGCTACCGCCGTTCAGCGTGATGACATCCGCCAGTTCCTCCGGGAGCTTTACGAGCGCGACCTGAGGGCGCGCTCCGTGGCGCGGCACTTGGTTTCGCTGCGGAACCTGTTCCGCTTCCTGGTGCGGGAAGGCCGGGCCGTGAGCGATCCCACGGCGGAAGTGGAAGCGCCCCGGCTCGATCAGCCGCTGCCCAGGTATTTGACCACGGAAGAGGTGGACAAACTGCTCGCCCAGCCGGATGTTTCCACCCCTTTGGGTCGGCGCGACAAGGCTATGCTGGAACTGCTTTATGCTACGGGAATGCGCGTTTCCGAGTTGGTAAACTCCGCCACCGCCGACTTCGATTTCGAGCTCGGCCTGGTTCGCTGCACGGGCAAGGGAAGCAAGGAGCGGCTGATTCCCGTGGGCAAATCGGCCTTGCGCGCCGTGGAGACGTATCTTGCCACCGGACGTGCGGCGCTGGCCGGAAAGCGCAACCCCTCCTGGCTGTTTCTGAATCGCCAGGGCGGCAGGCTTTCGCGTGTGGGTTTTTGGAAGATCCTCGCGGCTTACGGCCGGCGCGCCGGAATCGCCACGGGGCTGACTCCGCACTTGGTGCGCCACTCGTTTGCCACACACCTGCTCGAACGCGGCGCGGACTTGCGATCCATTCAACTGATGTTGGGCCATAGCGATATCTCCACCACGCAGATTTACACGCACGTGCTGAAGGAAAGGCTGAAGCAAGTGTATCAAACTCATCATCCTCGAGCCTGAAGCTGCGGCGCTTGAGGAT
>JASHTO010000070.1 GCA_030040515.1 Terriglobia bacterium | reverse complement strand
AAGAAGACCCAAATTGCCTCAACGGAGTTGTTGGGAATTTTCCCGCGGGGCTTGTCAAAGTAGTTGATCGCTTTACCGGGGGCGTGAGCCTGGAATCCGATCTTCCCCGCCAAATAATCGTACCAGCGAACGGCCGCTTGAAGAAATTCCTCTCGAGGTTCACGCGCATGCGTGGTGAGAAACCCGATGGCTCCCCAGTCTCCCTCTACCGTGGCCACCAGATTTCTCCGTTCGGGCAGGGGATAACGCCAAAAACCCTCTGGTTGCTGAAGGTCAAGCGTCGCCCGAGTGCTTTCGAGGGCAAGGTCGCGAAAGCGGGGTTCGCCCGTCGCGTCATGGAGCATCCAGTTGGACAAGATCCAGTATCCCTGAGATTGCAGGAAAACAAAATCGTCACTCCAGCGGACAAAGCTTAGCGTGGATTTGAAAAATCTCCAGAACCGCAAGTTGAAACGAACTCCCGCATCCGGGCCATGAACACGTCCTTGTGAGCAGTGACGCTTCAACAAGTGGGCGTGGAGGCGCTTGGCGGCGCGAAGAAGCTCTTGATCGGTCGGCATGGGTTATTCCGCTCGTGCCTGGAGCAGTGGCCTTGTTTGGACAGAAAGTTTCGCACCCGGTTCAAAAGGTGAGTTTAATCGAATCGAGTAATTCGGTGAGGCGGAAATTGAATGAGGAAACTCGGGTCACGTCTGCCCCAAACAGAGACACCTAATGCCGCAACACTCGTGCGTAAACTTCAACGATTTGCTGTGCAACCGTTTCCATGGAGAGTTTGCGAATCCACGCCCGGCCATTGGTTCGGCTGCCGCGACGGCAAACTTCGATAATCTTTTCGGCAATTGCCGTTGCCTCACGCGGCACCCGATAGCATCCCTCCGTGGGGCCAATCAAATCGACGGCATCGCCCACATCAACGGTAACAACCGGGAGGTTCGTCGCCATCGCTTCTTTGACGGCGTTGGGCGATCCTTCAAGCATGGATGCCATCACCAGGACGTCGGCGGCGTTCATGTAGGTCGCAACTTGTTCCTGTGGCAAGCTACGTGCCACTAGAATTTCCAATCCGGGAACTTTTTCGCGCGCCCGAGAAACCGCTGACTGAATCAAGTCATATCGTTTGCGCGCCTCGCTGGGGTTGTAGGGAAACAGCACAAGCTTCTTTTCGGGGTCAAGGCCGAGTGACTTGCGCGCGATGGCTTGCTCTATGGGGCGGAATAAATCGAGGTCAACCCCGTTGGGAATAATTTGGGCCGAGGAAACGCGAAGCTTGTTGGCCATTTGACGGGATTTCACGATAACGGCATCGGCCAGGCGCGCCAGGGTGAATCCTGAGATTTGCAAGAACCGGCCCACAAGCGTAATGCGTCCATCGCGGGCAGAACGGCCAAGAACATCATCGCCCATAAATGACACGACGAGCGGCACGTGCCTCTGCCAGCGCGCCACCCAACCCGAGAGCCCAAAGTGGGCGTGAATCAAATCGTAATGCTTGTCCCGAATCCGTTTCCGGACTTGGCGGATGCCTCGAAGGTAATTCCATCTGGACTCGCGCCCGTTTACGAACAGGACGTCAAACTGAACTCCCAGAGGGATAAGCGACTCCATTTGCGCTTTGACGAAGCTGCCGTAGCCCGGATCAGCTTCGGTTGGCCAGAGGTTGGTAACAACCAAAACGTTGTAGGAGGCCATTTTCTTCAGGAAAGCTCGCGCCGTGCCAAACGATCAATGACCGTATTCCTCGAACATTCTCGGAGACGACTCGTGGATCACAACGGTTCCACTCCATCTCCGCCGTTTTTCTTCGATCCGTCGGCGATCACGAAGTGCATGGCGATGAAGGGCGTCGAGGTCAGGAATAGAAAAACCATCAAGACCGGAGATGTGCCAAAATTGAATTCGAAGCAGCCTTCCGCAAGGAAGGCCAGCAAGGCGGCGAAGGCCGCATCGGCGATCCACCGTTGCGCGGAAAGACGTTGTCGGATCTTCCAAGTGAACCAACCGAGCGCTACCATCAGCCAGACCCATGAAGCAAGACAGGGCAGTCCGCGTTCCGCGCCGAGTTGCAGGAAATCATCGTGAAGGTGGTTGTGATAGCCACGCTCGGGGGACTTTCCGGGTGGGAGGTAGAGATCGTAAACTTCCTCAATATTGTTCGGACCGACTCCCAACCATGGATGCGCCTGGATCATTTTGATGGCCACGCCCCACATTTCCAGCCGGATGGATAGCGCCGGTTCTTGCGTGGGGTGCAGAGCATGTTGAATTCGCTCGCGGATGAGGGGAGGTGATCCCCAATAGGCCACGGCCAGCAGAATCGGCAATGCCCAAAGAACTTTGGATTTCCAGCGGGCCACGAGGTAAATTCCCGCCAGGAAACATCCAAGCCACACACTGCGGGTAAAGTTGAGAACGATTGAGATTGTGACAAAGGCAAACACTGCCCACCACAGGGGCGATACACGAAACTCGAAACGGGAAATTCGGCTCTCCGGCCCGGCATTGCCATTTTCCCGATGCGAAGCTCCATCCTTCGAAAGCAGCAAGAAGGTCGCCAGAAAGACGAAAACCAGCATCTGCTGTCCACCGAAGTTCATCCAGTGTCCCATGAATCCCTCGATGCGCGCGGACGTCAGGTCATGATAGACTTGGCCGGGGTGTTGCGTCCGCACTTCGCGATACTCGATAACGAATTGCACGATCGCAACCAGACTGGTGAGCAAGGATACAGCAAACATACCCTTCAGGAGGCGCCGCAAATGCCGTGCGCTGACGATCAGATTTATCGCCAGCAGCCATATGAGAAACAGAACGAGTTTTCGGACGGCAAACCAGGCCACAGTTGGATTCGTCGCGGCGAAACTCGAAGCCAAGGAAAGCAGGCAAAAGAGCACAAGTGGAATTTTTATCGGCATGAATGCGATGCGAGGCCGGGAGCGCAGCAGGTGAGCAGTATAGAAAATCCCCGCTCCGGCCAGGAATGCCTGGGAAGCGGCTATGGAGATTTGAAGAGTCAGAACGAAAAATGTGAAGAAAACCGCGGCCCAGCGCGCAAGTGGAGGGTTTGGCAATTCGCCGCACGTATGTTCCAGGATGGCGTCAACACTCATCACGAGGACTCTGTGACTGTATTGGAATCAATGTAGGAAAACAAGGGTGGAAACGGGATTGGGTTGACGATGTATGCCGGCGAGGCAGCGTAAAAACCGCGGCTTAGGAAGTGAAAAAGCCGGGATATAGTTTGGCCGCAATCTGCCTTGCCCACGCCCGCTTTATGCCCGAGATGATGTCACTTGCCAGGAGGCCGATCAGTATTGGTCCGGTCACGATCACGTTACGATTGTAGGCAAGCGCCTGGGAGAGATGGCCGTGAAAGAACGCGGCCAGGGCCCGGGTGCTGCCACAGGCCGGGCAAGCGCTGAGACCAAACAAGTGTTTCCACACGCAAACATCCGGACCCCGTGCCAAAGCCTCAGGAGGAAGCGCCATAAAAGCCACCAGGGCAAGTGTCAATGCCATCCACCGGGGAAGTCCCGCGCAAAAAGGTTTCATGGATACCTACATGCGAAGAAGTCTGCCGTTGGAGTCCGGCAGTCGATTCAACCCGATTAGGATTGCGTCAACGAGTGTCCAGATTCCGCATCCGCCGAGAGTGAAGAGTTTCAGCAAACCCAAACCGACTTGGCCCAAGTAAAAGCGATCCACGCCCAACCAGCCTAGATAGAATGAGAGCAATACGGCAACCACCCATTCTTTATCGCTTGCCGGATTCGGGTTGACATACCTCAAGGGCCGGCCCTGAGCATCAGGGACCTTCTTGAAAATGATGAGGAATTTATCGATGATGGCCCAGATTCCACAGCCACCGAGAGTGCATAATTTCAAGATTCCCAAACCCGTATAGCCGAGGTAAAAGCGATCAACCCCGAAGACTCCCAAAAACATGGAAAGCACGGTGGCCGTGCCCAGGTCTTTGTCACTGAAAGCGACCATGCCGGCGCCACATTGCGCGCACGTCTGGGCCCCGGGAGCCATCTCTTTCCCGCACTGGGAGCAATAGCGTGTGCCGTCAAGCGGCCGCTGCCCACAGGCCACGCAGAATTCAGCATTATCGGCAAGTTGTCGTGCGCAATTCCGGCAAAACATGTTGAATCCCCTTGAGCGGATTTATTCGACGCCGTTTACGTACTTATAGTGGCTCCGGCAGGAAAAGTAAATGGGTTTGATGGATCACACCGCCGTGGAAAAAGGAGCACGCTTGAGGAAAAAGCATTCAACCGGGCAGCGATGGCACCTCCATGCGCGGGGGAGGGTTGTGATTTACTCCACGTCCATGATTTCAATGGGCGCCGTCAGGGCCAGGGTGCCCCAGGCAATGTTCAGCGTGGCCTTGTGGATGTTGTCCTTGGGATAAGTCAGGTCAATCGTGAGCTTCTCCGTCTTGGAAGTGGCCTTCGCGTCGGAGAGAGGAACCTCGAAAGAGATCGGAGCTTTATCGATATTGAACGCATCAATGTGGGCGGCGCGGACCTTGGCCGGATCAATGAAGGCGAGGGACCACATCGCTCCATCGTCAGACCGGCGCAAACCAAGGTAGTAGTAGCCCACCGGAACCGCCTCGCCGGAGATCTTCAAGGGCAGGCAGGTATCGAGCGTGGTCCAGAAATTGCTCCCGAACCGCCAAACCTTGCCTTTCGTCATGGCGTCAAATTTCGCCGGGTCTTCATAAACACTTTTCCAAACGGGGCGTCCATAGTCGATGGCGAATTCCCCCGCCCCGCCGTGCTTGGCAGAATTCCAATAGAGGATGCGAGCGGATGCGCGGTCATCGGGTCCGCCGCCCTCGGCCGTGATGTTGGGTTTGGGTTGTTGTGCCATAGCCGGGATTACCCATAAGAGTAGACACATCCCAAGGGAAATTCGGATCTTCATTGCGATCTCCTCACGAGGAATTTTTGCCGGTCAGGAGTTAATTCTAGCACTGGAAGCAGTGAGCAGCCGAAGATCTGGGGGAGGCAGGTGGGCGCTCCCCAGAATAAGAGTGTCGCACCCCGCAGGCCAGCTCAATTGGGTGTTCCCGCGGCGGCAGGAGCCAGAGCCGCTTGACGTATCATCGGGTCCACGTCACCGGGCGCCGGATCCTTCTCGAGGCCCAACTCAACTACCTCCCGAATGGTCTTTACATAATCTAGTTTCAAACCCTCAAGCATTTCGGGGTTTAGATCCTCATGCACGTTGGGCTCGTTGTCAGCCGGAAGAATCACCTCCACCACGCCGGCGCGCTTGGCGGCCAACACTTTCTCCTTGATGCCGCCCACAGGCAGGACTTGACCGCTCAAGGTAATTTCGCCGGTCATGGCGAGCCGCTGACGAGATGGCCGGCGAGTGAGCGCGGAGACAAGGGAGGAAACCATGGTCACTCCCGCCGACGGGCCGTCCTTCGGAATGGCCCCGGAAGGAACGTGGATGTGAATATCCTTCGACTGGAAGAATTCCGGGTCGATTTCGTAATCCGCGGCGTGGGTGCGCACCCAGGCCAGAGCCGCCTGCATGGATTCCTGCATGACCTGGCCCACGTGGCCGGTCATCGTGAAACCCTTGCTGCCCTTCATGGCATTGGCCTCGACGTAGAGGACGTCGCCGCCCGTGGGAGTCCACGCCAGGCCCACCATGACGCCGGGCTGGCGCGTGCGCTCCACGATTTCGGTTTCCAGCCGGAAGTGCGGAATTCCCAGATAATCGCGCAGATTGTCCGCCGTGAGCAGCAGCTTGTCCGTCTTGCCCTCGGCAATTCGCCGCGCCTGCTTGCGGCAGGCGGTGGCGATTTCCCTTTCCAAATTGCGCACGCCGGCCTCGCGCGTGTAGTGCCGGATCATGCCGGCCAGCGCGGGCGTGGTGAACTCAATCTGCTCCGGAGATTTGACCCCGTGCTCAGCGGTCTGCTTGGGAATCAAATGGCGGATGGCGATTTGGATTTTCTCCTCTTCACTGTATCCCTGGAGCTCCAGCACCTCCATGCGGTCAAGTAATGCCGGGGGTATCGTGTCCAGAACGTTCGCCGTGCAGATGAACAGCACCTTGGAAAGGTCA
>JASHTO010000069.1 GCA_030040515.1 Terriglobia bacterium | reverse complement strand
TCCCCACTTGACGAATCAGCTCCGCCAGCGGAACTCCCACCTCTGCCTGCTTCAGCACCCCCACGATCTGCTCCACAGAAAATCGCTTCCGCTTCACGGCAAAACCTCCTTTTCGACTCCAGGATTCTGCCGGAAACTAACCCTTAACGTGGATCAGAAAATGGGGGGCCGCTCAGCCAGCCTAAACGAGAACGGCTTGATGAGGCAGGTGGGCTTGAATCATTTGATTGCACACAGACGGACTATGATCAGGCGGCAGGCTTGATGAGGAATCCGAGGTCGCGTGAGGTCTGAGCCTTCAATAGTCCTCGCCACGGGGCGCTGTCTAGGAGATGGCCGGACCAACCACAAATAACTTACTTAAAGAGCTATCTCTTTCCGAAACGGGAACCGCGTCTCCATTTCCACGACTTCCCTCCAGGACCTGATCGCACCGACAGCGGTCAGGTCACGAAGACTCAAGGCTCCGGCGCAAGTAGCAAACCTCAGCGCCTTTTCTAGCGCCCAATCGCGGTAAAGGCCGTAAAGCATGCCTGCGCAAAAGGAGTCTCCTGCACCGGTGCTGCCGACGATAAACGATTCCGGCACTTGCAGAGAAGGCTGGAGAATCTCCGTTCCGTCCGAACGCAGCAGATATGCGCCCTCCGGGAAGTGAATCACCACGAGATTCTGAACACCATGTGCAAGAAGCCTTCGGCCGATCTTGGATAGGTTCTCTGTCAGGATATTATTTCCGCATCGAATGGAAAGCCCCGAGAGCCTCGCCGCCTCGAAGTCATTGATGATACAGAAATTCGTGTACTTCAAGGCTGCCGGGATAATGCTGTTAAACCGGCTACTGTTCTCCGACACGAGGTCAAGCGAGGTTTGAATGCCACGCTCCTGAACGTCATGCAAAAATGCTGCCGCCACGGTCCCATGCTCTGAATTCGATTGGTCCATGGCATCGAGTAGGAGCAGATAGCCCAGATGAAGCAAACTCACGGGGAGATCATCGAGATTCACATAGGAAGGATCAAACAAGCGGTTGGCCCCACGGCAATGGAAGAAGGTTCTTCGTCCAGTGACTTGGCAATTGAACACATCCGTGTAGGAAGTCGGTGCCAAATTGGTACGGTGTAGTTGACGGCAGTGGATATTGGGGAACTTTCGACACTGTGCCAGCAGGAAGTCTGCGTTAGCGTCATTTCCCACGACTCCCAAGGCATGCACCTCAAGCTCGGGATCGAACTTGGCAAGATTGAGTGTCACGTTGTGGGCGCATCCACCGCCGCCGGTCGATTCCGAGAGGATATTCGCTAGACAGCTTTCCGGCGGGTATACGTCGACTACTTTTATCAGATCGACAATCCAGTTTCCTGCGCACGCAATGCCTTTTTTTCTTGAATCTGTATCCATATTCTTCGCCTGCCGATTTGGTGGGATCAAAACTCCAGGGAAGCCAGGCAATTGCGGCGGCTTTCTTGGAGTTTTGCGGCGGTCCCAGCTCCGGAACGCTTTTCAGTCGAAACCGCTAATATTGCACACCCAACAAATGAGCCGTGATATACCGCGTCAATTCTTCATAATCCCGCTGCTTGACGAGCTCGGCGTACAGCCTCCGGTTCAGGGTGCGTACTTTGTCCAGCAACCAAAGGAAGGTTTCCCTGCTGTTGGCAAGGTGTTTGGCGGAAACCTCTTTCCTCTGTGTTCGCAAAGCCTTGACATCCAAGCCGACGTACTCGCCGTTGTTGCCATAGTTATTTTCTTCAAGCACCCGGACCTGGTTGAAAGCGCGCCGCAAATCAACTTCTCCGAACGATTTGTCCTCGTCGAATTTAAGACCGCTTTGGTCATTTAGGTGAACACTCCACAGCTTGTTAAACGAGAGCGCAAAGCCCATTTCATCAGACGGGTCAAGGCCCGCCAGAATCTGGTGTGCCGTTTCAATCAGAATGCCCATTCGCGTCGGGTCGGACGTTTGATAGCTCAAAGCCACTGCGTGTCCCACCGTTGGGATATAAGCCTGGTCAGTGGGCTCATTGGGTTTCGGCTCGACCAGAATGCGCAGGTTCTTGTCATATTCCAACATCTGGTCAATTGCTCCGACCAGGTACCGCATGGCACAAGGAACCGATTTGGCCTCACGGACGTAGGTGCCGTCGCGCGCTAGCCACAGTACAAGTATGTTCGTTCCCAATTCGTGTCCGATGTCGATCGCTTTGATCGATCGTTCAAGAGCGTAGGAGCGGTCGGCCGCGTCATTGGAAGTGAAGGCCCCGTCTATGGTTTGGGGGCTAAACCAGAGGCGAGGGGCAACGAACTCCGCAACGAGCCCGTGGTCGGTGAGAATTTGCTTGGTTGCGCGAGCCTGCCTTACGATCTCCGCCGAGCTTCGCGCATCAAGGTCAGGCACGGCGTCGTCGTCGTGAAACTGCAGGGCGTCGAATCCCATTTCCTTGGCCAACTTAACCTTCTCTACAAAGGTAAACGAGCCGCGCACGGCTGGTCCAAATGGGTCAGGACCGTCACTCAAATTCCAAGGTCCAAACGAAAAGCGGTACGGTGGCATTATGTTGTCTCCAAAACATTAAGTTAAGATCATTCTCTCATGGATCAAATTAGCTTACGCATTTACCCAAGTCAAGCCGTTTTTATAGAGCCATATGGACCGTTACTTGACATCGTCAGGAGATTACTATATCTTGTTGTCCGGATGAATTTAATTTTAGGTAGGAGATTATGGATTCGATGATGCCCATCTCACGACCAGCCAGAATGCGCGCGCTGGTATTGGATGGCGTAGGCTTCGAACACCTCCAGGTGCGCATGGTTCCCGTCCCCTCGCCAGGCCCTCGGCAAATGTTGGCACGAGTCGATGCGGCTGGCATTTGCAGTTCCTTGATCAAGTTGATTGAGCAAGGGCCGAAACACAAGTTGATGTATGGATGGGATGTATCGACTTACCCCATAGTCCTAGGCGATGAAGGCTCCGTAACAGTGGTGGCAATCGGCGAGGAACTTCGCGGGAAATACACCGTAGATGAACGATTCGTAATCCAGCCTGCCGTTGATCATCTGCCCTGCAACTTTCGCGAGCGCTACTTTAACAAAGGCTTGGGCGTTAAGAAACTCGGGGTAGGTTATACGCTGGGGGGGCATCTGGCGGAGTACATTCTAATTACGGAAGAAATACTCGCGGCCAACTGCCTTGTTCGAGTTCCGGCTTCAAACTTTCCCTACGCTCATGCGGCCATGAGCGAGCCCTTCTCCTGCGTGGTGTCCGCCCAAGACCACCACATACATCTGGCCCAGGACCATCCCTGCCTCGCGCGGGAAGCTCGGGTAGGCCTTAAGGAAGGCGGCGTCACGATCATCATCGGCGCGGGAGCAATGGGACGGATGCACGTGGACCTCGCTTTGAGCTATAAGCCAGCCCATCTTATCGTTGCGGACTTCCTTGAGGCGCGCCTGGAGATCGTCCGCAGCCTGTTCAGTCCTGCCAGTTCGAGGTTTGGTGTAAGACTTCATACGATAAATCCAGGAAATCAGGACATTCAGAGGTTGGTGGACGAGCTTACTGATCATAGCGGCGCGGACGATATTATCGTCGCCGTGGGATCCCGTCAAGCTATCGAGAAGGCGCTGGCGCTGGGAGGCCGCGGGGCGGTTTTGAACATTTTTGGAGGCCTGAAGAGTGGAGAGGACGCTATCCAGTTAGATTCTGGCCTCATCCACTACAAAGAAATCAACGTTACGGGATCAAGCGGCGGTTCACCCTGGGATACCGATCGGACCCTGAAACTTATGATCCGGCAGGAAATTAACCCTGGATCCCACATTACCCGCATCGGTGATCTGGAGCATTCCATCGATTTTCTGCGCATGGTCGCGGCGCAGGAAATCGATGGGAAAGCCGTCGTATACCCCCACCGGCGAAGCGCCGAAATTCGCGCCATAAAGTCGTGGGAGGCAGAAGACGAGTGCATCTATCTCGCGAGCCGAACGAGCTGAGCTACCGAGCACAGGAGCATCGGACATTCGTCGGGTTTGTTTGGTCAGATCCAAGCCGGCCCTTTTCTCTACGAGGCCTTCTGTTCAAGAAAAATTCTCCAGGTTAGTTATCGGCGAAATCGATTCCTCCCGGGTGAACGCATCTCGGCAGGCAGGATGTGTGTATGAACATCGCTCACGCCGATGGTATCGAAATTGTCCGCGTTGGGCCTATAGAGATTTACGATCCCGCCTGCGAAGCGGATCGCCTGTGGCTCATCGAGGCGGTGGAACTATTAACTTCAGTGCCCACTGGTCGCTATGTATCGGGCCCGGCAGCAGTCATCATTCTAGCTGAGGGTTTTCGTAACAAGGCAAAAGCTTCGCGGGCCTCGATCCATCGTCTATGCCGCCGAGAATTACAACCAGGCAGCGAGGTCCTGGAAGCAAGAGTCCTTGAGAAAGTTCCTTCCAGCGAACAGCAGACCGTACGCTCTCGGGACAGGTTCGTCGAGATCGAGATCGGTAAGATCAGAGGTGTGGTCTCTGTTCTCCGGGAGCAGCCGAAGGCATTCCACGCGCACATCGATGTATAGCTCGGCAGGATGTTCAAACCGTTTCTCTGCGATACCGTGCAAAGAGTTGGCCGTGACCCAGAGAGAAATTTCGTTGGGACGATTGCATAGCGGGTACCATGCGCTTGGCGTTGCGGTCGGGAGTTCAACCCATTCGCCATACAATTGGCGCCGCCGCTGTCTTGCAATTTCTTAATGCTGCTCTCACAAATGGATCGGGAATTGCCGCACCGTTGCTCCGTCGCTTATGGAGCGAGTCTTGGCCCGAGTCAGAGCAGGAGCTCATTCTTGGACTCATCGACCAGGCCCGCTCCCGCCTGCAACAATCTCCACCTCGGGTTACCCGAATTTGGAAGGTCTGTTGCAGAAGGCCACGGCTTGGCGCTGCGTGGGTTCTACTGATTTCGGATTTGGGCGGCTCCGAGATCATGTTTTTACGTTCTGCGGCCAAAAGGTGCTTGGCTTTGGGACCGTTGAGATAAAGCGTCAATAGCCGATCAAGTTGCCGGCCGGTCAAATCAGTCTTTCCGCTGGCAATGAGCGCGCGGACGAGAGCGAGAATCGAGCTCAAACGCTCTTCGGAAACATTCTGTGGCGCTGGAGGAGTCACCTTGGGCCAATAGGATGGTTCCATAGCCAAGCCAGAACTGCGGATTTCGAGGGTTAGGGCCAGCCGCAAGTCGAAATTGGGGGGGAAGGCGTCTCCAAAATCGTTTGACCGTTCAAAGAGCATTGCGAGGAGGTTGTGCCCTCCACTCCTGGGCGTCGAGATGGGCTGCCTTTTCGAGCGGCAATCTGGCTTGATCGTACATACGGAACTGCATCAGCGCCCGGCCAAGTTGAAAGTTGAGTTTGCTATGTTTCGGCTGGTATTACATCTCCGAATGAAACTGGATGGCGGCTGGTTGCCACTGGTCCAGGGCAACCAGAATCGTCCAAGTTCCAAACGGCAATCTGCAATCGGGTTCAAACTCGATCAACTGGCCCAACAGCGAATGGCTAGCCCTTGATTCCCAGAGAGCATGTAAAGTAAGACCAAACGATGGTACGCTGCCGAAAAGGTCGGATATATCTGGATGGCTTCGAGGTGGCCTTGCTCCACGTCTTTGAGGTTGTCTGCCGCCTCCGCCTGTACGCCGCGGTCAAAGGCCTTGCGCGCGGACAGAACCTCCTGCGCGGGCGGAGTTTGTGGACGGGCTTGAACCTGCAAGATCAGAAGAAATATTCCCGGCACCGTTTCCGAGATTTGCAAGGGTCTTATATGCATTTTCGTCTTCCACGGTTTCCATTGCAGAACCAACACCGAGTGTCAAACGAGTGATCAGTGATTCATACTTCAACTTACAGAATGGAGGAACCATGACCCGAAAAGAATCCACCGAACGAATACTTGAAGCAAAGCAGGCGAAAGGTCTAACTTATGAACAGATCGCCCAAGGTGTCGGGCAGCACCCCGTCTGGACTACCTCAGCCCTACTGGGGCAGGCCAGCATGAGCAAAAAAGAAGCGGATCGGGTGGTCGAATGCCTGGGCTTGGGAAGCGAAGTCGCCGAGGCGCTTCAAACTTGTCCCATGAAGGGATCTTTGGATTCCAGCATACCGGTGGATCCCTTGATTTACCGGCTGCACGAAATCACTCAAGTATATGGCACCACAATCAAAGCCATAATTCACGAAAAGTTTGGCGACGGCATCATGAGTGCCATTGATTTCGAGCTGAACATTGAGCGTATACCCGACCCTCACGGCGACAGGGTGAAGATGACGTACAATGGCAAGTTCCTCCCGTATCGGAAATGGTGAAAGGATTGGGATCAAGTTCTTCGGAAGCAGTCGCGCGCTGGGAGTAGCGTCGGGTTTGTACTGTTGACCTGCCGGCACGTGCAACATGGAACGGCCGTAGTCGTCAAGTTCCTCGCGGCCCATTTCTTGTCTTAGCTTGAACAGTCGGGCGCCGGCTTCTGGCCGGCGCGGCGATACGCTTCAGCGAGTTTATAAATGTTGTCGCTTGCATTGGGCTTTAGCGCGCTCGCCGCTTCCAGATCGGCGATCGCGCCGTTAACGTCACCTCCGCTCAGCTTGAGTTCCCCACGATTGAATTAACAATAAACTTACGTTGCTATCACGGCCATCAACAGCAGTATGGCGAAGTCGCGTTTTCCGGGTGGATGACCCTGCGGAATCAGCGGAGAATTTGGCGCACGTCCGTCCACCGTACGGCACGAGGCGGCCGCTCGACAGGACGGATGCGAGGAGTCATAACCCCCCTGGCTAGATCGCGAGGCGGCTTGCCCGTCATCCGCAAGTACCGGAGGAACGACCGAAGAGAGCTGCCTTGATCGGCCAAACTGCGTCGCGACATGCGCTCAGAGAGTTGAAGGACGAACCGGTCGAAATCGGCCCGGTAGCGGTGCTGGCTGTCTTGCCTGCGCACGGGA
This sequence comes from Terriglobia bacterium, assembly GCA_030040515.1. GTDB lineage: Bacteria > Acidobacteriota > Terriglobia > UBA7540 > UBA7540 > Bog-366. The sequence continues at coordinate 786 of JASHTO010000069.1, read as the reverse complement.
TAGGCCGAGGAAGCCCTTCGCTACTTCGAGATCGCGCCGGAGCGTGCCCTCGGCCACCTCGCAATGTATTAGGCGATGACGGTGATATGCAGCGAGTGAGCCGCTCAAAGCGGCTAGGCGGTGACGCTAACGCGGCCCCGCAGATGAAGCGCTACCATCCGGGTGGCGATCCTTACCACAACCCCATGGTTCAGTCGCTTGTCTTCTTCCTGTTCCCGAATGTACTTCCGCACTGCGCTTCGTATCTTCCTCCGTGGACACGTCCGAAACCCCGTGCCCAAAACTGCTGCCCAACAAAATTCTGCTTCCGACCTGCGTACACACGTGCCAAATGGATTGTAATTTTCCCCTTGATATATCTCACCACATCCGAAACCGCGTACTTCAGCGGTATCGCAATCATCATGTGCACGTGGTGGGACATCAAATGCCCTTCTTCAATCTGACTTTCCTTCTGCTTGGCGAGTTGGCGGAATACCGCCCCCAAGTGGCCACCGCAGTTCCTTGTACAACGCTTTGCGGCGATACTCGGGAATAAACACCACATGATATTTGCACTCCCACTTCGTATGGTTTAGGCTTTGCTCTCGTCCATCGCAGACCTCCTCGGCGTGCGCTTGACGGCTCAGGTCGTCGAGTGGCGGCGATGGACTCCCGAAACTGGCAAACTCTTTGTGCCTTCCCCGGCAAAGCCGGGGGGTTCCTAAAGGTACGAGCAGGAAGAGCTTTGCTGGCAGCCTCTTCGCACGCCAAGGTGGGACGGGAAGCTTCAGAGACCTCTCTAGG
>JASHTO010000068.1 GCA_030040515.1 Terriglobia bacterium | reverse complement strand
CTGCAGGGGCGAGTTTCGCCCTTCATCGGACTGTGGGTGGCCAATGCGCTTTTCGCCTTTACCGGAATCATCATGCTCTCAAATGTTCAGCACGTTCGCACACGACTGCTGGGCCTTCAGGATGCGTTTGAGGATGCGCTGAAGCGCTGGCAGCAATGGCGGGCACGCCGGAAAAACCTGCCCCGCCCCACGGCGCTTCCCCCGCCGGCGAAGGCGGGCGGGCGATTCCTCCAGATCCTCGATATTTATATTATCCGAGGCTGGGTTTTCTACTTCGCCGTCCTGCTGCTGACGTTCACGGGCGTCTATTTGATTTTCGATTTTTTCCAGATCCTGGGAGACATCGTGCGCAACGCCGTGCCGGCACGCGTCGTGCTGAATTACTATTGGTTTCTGCTCCCCCAGGTCGTCTACCTGATGCTGCCGCTGAGCATTCTGGTGGCGACGCTGGTGAATTTCGGACTCTTGACCAAAACCAATCAAGTGACGGCCATCAAGTCGGCCGGCATCAGCCTCTATCGCCTATCGGTTCCCGTGCTTTCCGTCACTGCCCTGCTGAGCGTGGGCATGTTCTTCTTCGGCGACCGAGTTTTGCCCGAAACCAATCAGCGCCAGAACGCCTTGCGCAACGAGATCAAGGGCAAGCCCGCACAAACCTTTTACCGGCCCGACCACCAGTGGATTTTCGGCAGCTCCAACCGCATCTACAACTACACGTTTTTCGATTCTGACCAGAATGTCTTCGCCAACCTCTCGGTGTTCGAATTCGACCCGGTAACCTTCCACATGACACGGCGATTGCAAGCCGCGCGGGCGTTCTGGGAACCCTCGATTCACGGCTGGATTCTGGAGAACGGCTGGGCGCGCGACTTTTCAGAAGACCGCGTGACCGGCTATATGCCCTTCTCGGTCGCTACCTTCAAAGGGCTGACGGAGGAGCCCGCGTATTTCAAAAAGGAAGTCCGACCGTCAGAACAAATGAGCGCACTCGAACTGCGCCGCTACATCGCCGACCTGAAGCAGAGCGGGTTTGACGTGGTGCGCCTCTCCGTACAGTTCTACCGCAAGTTTTCTTTCCCTCTGATCGCGTTCGTGGTCACGCTGATCGGCATTCCCTTCTCATTCACCATGGGCGGCAAAGGCGCGCTCACCGGAATCGCCCTGAGCATCGGCATCGCCATTGTCTATTGGTCGACGTCAAGTCTATTCGAAGCCATGGGCAACCTCAGCCAGCTTCCACCCGCCATGGCGGCATGGTCACCGGATATTCTTTTCGGCCTCGCGGGGGCTTACCTTCTGTTGCGAATTAAGACTTGAAGGCCGTGGCCGGTGGCGAGTGGCAACGCGCTCGCACAAAGTACCACCACGAAGTGCCCCAAAGCCTACACGGATCACTGTGGATATTCCAAATAAAGACGTTAAAGCGGGAGCCAGTCCGAATTAGCAGTGGCACGCTGGGCGAATGTCGACGCGACGACATTGCTTCGAGCGATCTGTGCTGCCCAACGGGCCACCCTAAATGGTCCGGATCGCCTACCCGCGCTCCATTCAAAATTTCCGGCCGGCGGGAAGTACCAGCGGTAGTGTTGGCAAAAGGCCACTAGAAAACTACCCGAAACTTCAATTCGCTAAGACCATATATTAAAGTATTACTTTAAGTCGATCCGCCGGCTGGCGCAGAGACGCATTTCAATCTCAGCGTCTGACACTGCAAGCCGGACATCCTTCGGGATCGCAGACTCCCGGGAGTCTGCGCCAGCCTACAGATCAAGGGTTGCCGGCGGACTCAGGCGGCAGGTAGTAGCCGTGACGGGCGAAAACCCTCAGTTTTGAATTCTGGGTGCGGCTGGAGAGACGGACGTCGATCCGGCGGAAGGCATGTTCGCGGCGAGGGTTCGAACTCTGGTAGCCGAGGGTATAGCGTTGTTTCAGCCGCGTGATGACGGCGGCCATGGCCTTTTGCGCCGATCCCACGGCCGCCGTGTCGATGATCTCGCCGCCCGTCTCCAGCATGATCTTGCTGACCCAACGCGCGCCCGGGATAAAGCCCGGCTCATCCGGTGTACCGCCCAGGGGGGCACTTCCGACCCTGACACTGTAAACGATCGTCTGGGTTTGAAGCGCCAGGCGAATCACGTCGTCGCCGTTGAATTCTCCCTTTGCGGTAGGCTGGTTGTCCGAAACCATGATGACCGCGTGGCGCCGGTCACGGGCCTCCTGCCCCAGGTATTCAATCGACGCATAAAGCGCGTCCGCGATGTTCGTGCCGCCCGCGGAGCCAATCTTCATGATGCTTTCGGCAATCCGTTTCCGGTCCGTCGTCAGATCGACAAGTCGCTCGGCGTGCGTGGCGAAGCCATACAGGGCCACTTGATCCTCGGGCTTGAGCTGCGAGAGGGTGTCGTAGGCGGCGGAGTGCAGTTCCGACAGCACTGGCGCTACGCTGCCACTGCCGTCGACCACCAGAGCCACGGCTAAAGGCAACTCGTCACGCGAGAAATAAGTAATTTGCTGCTCCACGCCATCCTCAAACACGCGGAAATCTTCCCGCTTCAGATCGTCGGCAATCCTGCCCTTGTCGTCCCGGACGGTCGCCTCCACCAACACCATGTTGACATTCACCTTGAGCGTCAGTCCGGCTTGCTCCGGCGGCCGCAGTTGGCTGGCGGTCGCGGGCCCTTGCGCCCGGAGTTCGACACCGAGCGCGAATGCCCAGAAAACCAGAGTAGCGGCTGCCAGTGCGCATCGCATATACGTTGCTCTTTCCCCAATTTTAACCTTTTCTGCCGACTCCTGAATCATTCCTCCTGTCCTTCAAAAGGTTGCTGCGCAGCAGCTACGAACAGCGGCTGGCGCAGAGATGCTTTTCAATCTCTGCGTTTGACATTGCAAGCCAGACATCCCTTCGGGATCGCAGACTCCCGGGAGTCTGCGCCCGTCGCGAAGGGCCCACGGTCAGAAAGGCGCTGACCGTGGCTACCTGCTGCCTGCTCAAAGATTTTTCTTGTGTGCGCTCCCGCGTGAGTCCAGAATGGCGATTCCGGCTCAAAGGCTATTTCCGGCAAGACGAAAGCACGAACCTCGTTCAGGTCGCGGACGCTCGGCCTATAGATTGGAATGTGGAAAGGGGTGCCAACGTGGAGCGAAAATCATTTCTAGCTGCAATCATTGTGTTGCTCATGGCAACGGGGTGCAACATGCAGGGGCCAAACCAAGGACAAGTCAACGCCGCGGGAGTCCCGTCTGGCGGCTCATGGCAGAAGTACCAGGATCCTCTTGAGCAGGCGTTCACCGTCGACGTCCCCAGCGGCTGGACCGTGAAGGGCGGCATGTTTCGCATGGGGTATTCGGACCACCGAGTCATGGTGGATTTGACGTCTCCCGACGGCAAGACCAATATTCGTTTTGGCGACGTCTCCATTCCCACCTATTTCCTGCCTAATCAAAACCACCATGAAGGTGAGGTTTACGACCTGGGGTTGCAGGCTCAGGGCACCGTGGCCCGGTACCATACGGGCGAAGAATTTGCCAAATCTTATGGAAGGGTGCGGTTTCTCCGGACCTGCAAAAGCCTCACTCCGCAACCGAACATGCAGCCAGCACTGACGCACCTGGAGGCTCCGCCCGACACACAAAAAGCGACAGAAGGCGAGGCGACTTTCACCTGCTCCGGCGCGGAGGGCGATAGGGTGGCTTTCGTATATGCGCAAACGGCTCTGTTCAACGGCCTGTGGCAGGTCGCAAGCCTGGCCAGCTACCTCACCCCCCAACCCCAGGTGATGCAGACGCGGGAGATTGCGCTTCACTCCAGCAAATCCTTCCAGCTTAGCCCGGCCTGGATCCAGAAGCAAAATCAGCTCGACCAGCAGGCCCTGGTTTATCAGCGCCAGCGCCAGGCCCAGCGCCGGCAGGTGATCTATGCCCAGCAGGCACAGTTCGAGGCGCAGATGCAGGCCATGCGAAATCAAGTGGCCTCGTTCGAACGCGGCCAGGCGCAGCGACAAAGCCAGTTTGAGGCCATGGACAGCGTAATCTCCGGCATTACTCCCGCCACCGACCCGTACGGAAACAATGTGAGCGTCTTCAATGGCCCCCATAGCCATTACTGGATTAATCCCGGCACCGGCCAACAGGTGAATTCCGATCAATCACCCGGCCCAGGCTGGCAGCCGCTCACGCTGAAATACTAAGTTGACCACACAAAATAATGCGCATAATCCCTGTCCAGGGGTATGGGTAGCCACAGTCAGGGCTCTCCTGACCGTGGGTTCGCGAGTCGTGGACAGGCCCACAGTCAACCCACGCTGCGAGTTGACCGTGGCTACCCCGGCGTGCCGCACAATGAAGCGCGTTATTTTGTGTGGCCAACTTAGTGTGGCGTAGTTTAGCCGGCTGGCGCAAAGATGCCTCTCAATCTCTGCGTCTGACACAGCACGTCGGACATCCCTTCGGGAACGCAGACTCCATACCCCAGGAGTCTGCGCCAGCCGATAGCTGCTGCTACCTTGATAAAAGCACGGCCCGGAGTAGCGTAGACATAAAAAGCAATGTCTGCGCCACTCCAGGCATAGTTTGCACAGGGCCACTTTGATCAGAGTGACCTGAGG
>JASHTO010000777.1 GCA_030040515.1 Terriglobia bacterium | reverse complement strand
ACTTCCATTTCTCCCGCCGGGGCCTCGCGCGCTTCCAGTTGAACGATGGCCTGACGCGCCGCCTCTTTGGCGAAATGCTCGGGACCCTTATCCCCGGAGAAAAACTCCAGGCCCACGCGCCCGCCGCCGCCGTTCGAGCCGGACTGAAGCTTGCTGCCATCCTGGGCGATGGTGAAGACGCTCATGCGCACCAGCGGCTGGAAATCCGTCACCACGCGCCCATCCGAGCCGGCAATCAGAATGTGGCGAATCTGGTCGCCGTAGGTAGCGCGCACCTGCTTGATGCGCGGATCGTAAGCGCGCGCCGCAACATCGGCACGCACGGCGAGCGCCAGCTTCTCTGACAATTCACGGTCGGTCGAGGGCGTGGTCACAGGATAGAAATTGTGGTGCGAGTCGAGAGCGCTCAAGCCCACGGTAGAAACGCGCGCCGGGCCGCTGGCAATTCGCGCCGCGATTCTGGCCGCCTTCAGGATTTTTTCCGGGGCGAGGTCATCCGTGTAGGCGTATCCCGTCTGCTCACCCGCCACCACGCGAATGCCGCAGCCCATCGAGATACCTTCCGTCGCCGTCTTTACCAGCGACTCATCGACGAGCAGCGAGGACATGGTGGTGTGCTCAAAGTAGAGGTCCGCGTATTCCCCGCCCTCGGAGAGTGCTGCCGCCAGATATTCTGAAAGGTTTGCTTGGGTCAGCCCAAAGCGGTCGAAGAAGAAACGATCGGCATTGCCCATATCGACGAGGCCACCTCATCCGGAGCGCACGAGCCAATCGACATCGCCATCGGCACCGTGAATTCCACCGTAACACACCACCCTGGATGTGTCAATTTTGGGACAGGCGGCGGCGAGTTGACTTGCCTGCGCGCGCCGCCTAAGATGAATTTTCACAGCGGGACGTTTCGGCACATTCCTTATCATCATCGATTCCATGGATTTTCTTCTGGGCATTTTCTCCCTGGCAGCTTTGGGCGGCGCCACGGCCGCCTGGTTGTCAGTCTGGAGGCCCGCGACGCGGTCGGAGATTTTGCCTGCCGGTTTTATCTTCCTTAGCTCCCAAATCATCCTGCTTGGCTACCTGCTTTCGCAATTCAACAGCCTGGCTCGGGCGGGGGGTTGGATGGCCGGGTGCTGCGCTTGGCTATTCCTGGCGTTGGGGACAAGGCGACTGGCGGGAGCACGAAGGAATGGGGCGAGCGCCGCATGGAGACCGCTCTCGCCGCGCGCACTGCTCGCCGAAATTACCTCCTGGCCGCGGCTGGATAAAATTCTGGTCCTTCCCCCCGTGTTCTCCGCGTTTTTGCTGGCCGCCTTGGGAGTGGTATTCATCACCATCACCGTCCCGCACGAATCAGATTCGCTCGGCTATCACCTGGCGCGCGTTGCCTACTACTACCAACACGGAGACTTGCGCTACTTTGACGCGGACTATTGGGCGATCGTCGCCCATCCCACGAATCCCGCCATACTGATGCTTTATACCTTCGTGGCTTCCGGCAAGAACGAAAGCTTGCTGCCGCTCGCGCAATGGATCGCCTATGCCATCAGCTTCGCGGCCGTCTATGGAATTGCCCGCCGTCTGGGATGTCCACTCGCGTGGTCGATGCTGGCGGCGTCGCTCTTTGCGCTGCTTCCCGACGCACTGCTGGAATCGATGGCTGCTGAAAACGATCTGATTCTCACCGCCTACATCGCCTGCGCCGTATTTTTCCTCGCGGAGTTCATGCGCGCGCTGCGCCCGCGATATCTCGCTTTGGCAGGCGCGTGCGCGGCCCTGGCGCTGGGAGTGAAGGCCTCCGCCCTGCTCTGCCTGCCCGCGTTGGGTGTGGTGGTGATTTTCGCTCTCGCCGAGGCTGCCAGGAAGTCGCGCCCCCGCGTGGTTCCCCGGCTCGGGGCCTTCACGCTGGGCTTTTGCCTCGCCACAGGCGCCTTCGTCCTTCCGGCCGGATACTGGGGAAACTGGCGGCGACTTGGCAATCCCCTGGGGCCGACCGCTGTGGTCTCCAGTCACTCCTATGTGGCCGCCAATTTGCGGCAGACCGCGCAGTACGGGGCGATGAACCTCCTGCGTTACGCATTCGACTTCCTCTCGCTCGATGGACTGGAGTTCCATCCTGCCGAAGATTTTCAGTTCCGGGTTCGTAAACCTTTGGTGCGCGCCTGTGTGAAGTGCAGGCTTTATCTCGACCGGCCCACGGGCACCCGGTTCGCATTCACCTTTTATCGGAAACCCGTGGCGCACGAAGATCGCTCGTATTGGGGCATTCTGGGATTTGGACTGATCTGGTTGAGCGTGCCCGTGGCGATTTTCGGCAAGGGCCGCTCGTCAGCAGCGGCTTGGTTTGCCACGGCAACGCTTGCATTCCTGTTCGCACAAGCCTTCCTCGGTTCCTACGATATTTGGCGGGGGAGATACTTCATTACCTGCGGCATATGGGCATGTCCGATGGCGGCGTGCGTCCTGACGAAGGCCGGAAAGAAATTTCGCCTCTACGCGGCGGCGGTAGTCCTGCTGGGCTGCCTGTCGGCCTGGAGTGCATTCATCATCCGCAACTCGTTCGTGCTGCGAAGTGGGGGCGGGTTTGCCCATCCCGACCGATTAAGAGAAATGTTGGCGGACGATCCCGCCCTGATCGCCCCCTACGAGGAATTCGACCGCCGCGTGCCCGCCGGAGCCGTCGTGGCAGTGGCGGAGCCACCCAATCGGTGCGAGTACGCGCTGTTCGGTCCCAAATTTCAGCGGCGGATTCTCCCCGTCAATTCCTTCCTGCGCGGAATGCTCCCCATCCCGCCCGAGGCGCAGTTTTTCCTGTACCAGGGCGCCGCTCCCCAGCTACCCGGAACCGACATTCCCCTGGGGCCGGGTTGGTATTTGCGCAAGATGCCGTGATCTGGACCGGGATCAATCGGCCGCCGCATGCGAATCTTTCCGCCTCGCTGCGAA
>JASHTO010000776.1 GCA_030040515.1 Terriglobia bacterium | reverse complement strand
AAATTCCGGCCAGCGGGCCGATTCCCATTCCCGAGAGCACCACGGTCTGCTGCGCGCCCGGGGAGTTGCCGCCGCTGTCGGTAAAGATCAGTGAAGCGGAGCGGCCCAGGGGCGTGGTGGGTGTAAACGTGACGCTCACACTGCAACTGCTCATCACGGGTAGCGGGCTTGTGCATGTGTTGCTGGATATTCCGAAGTCGCCGGAATTCGCTCCGGCAAGCTGAACGCTGCTGAAGACCAAGTTGGAACCCATCAGGTTGGTCAAAGTCACGGCACGGGCGGCGCTGGCGGTCCCCACGCTCTGGCCCGCAAAGCTCATCGAGCCGGTGCTCAGGCTGACGATTCCTATGACCCCTAGCGCCGTCGAAGCACTCACGGGGGCGTTGGGTGCACTGACAATGGGCGAACCCGGAATCCCTCCTTCTATCGAGCCGAGTGGAACGGCTGTGGAGAATGTGGCGGTAATCGTCGCGCTGCCGCCCGAGATGCTTGTGGCCAGACCGGTGTTGCTGATGACCGCCACGCCCGGCGCCGATGACGCCCATGCCACAGCCATCGTGAGGTTCACTATCGAGCCGTCGGCGTAATAACCCGTGGCGGAGAATTGCTGCGTGGTTCCCGCCAAAATCGTGGAATTCGCCGGCGTGATGAGTATTCCGGTCAGTCCGTCGCCCAAGGCAGGGGTCTGCGGCGAGGTCACATTTAAAGGTGCGAAGCCATTGCCGGGACTGCTCGTTGCAGGCAGCGGCCGGCCGCGCCCTGTGACTTGACGGAGCGAGCCGGCGTGGGATTCTTGTATTTCGTTTTGCGAGGTTGTAACCAATACAGAGGACTTCGCCGGCATGACGGACCCGCCGGAATTCGCAAGATCGAGAGCGGGCTCTGCCGAAGGCAAACCTGTGCCCCTCAAGGCCACAATGCCAAAACTGCTTTGCGCGCTCTCATTAACCTTCAGTGTGGCTGTGCGCAGGCCCGAGGCAGTGGGCGTAAAGGTTACGCTCACTTTGCAACTCTCGCCGGAAGCGAGCGTACCGGGGTTGAGCGGGCAATCGCTGCTTGCAGCAAAATCTGCCGCAGCACTTCCGTCGACAGCGATGCTGCTGAGGCTCAGCGGCCCCGATTGATTATTCTTCAGAGTGGCGGTCATCACGGCGCTCGACTGGTTCAAAATCTGATTCCCGAAGGATAACGTCGAAGGCGTGAGTCGCGATTGGGCGAACGAAGTGGGGACGCAACAAAGAAGGAAGAACAAACCGGCGATTCGAAATTGCCCGGACCACCTCAATGCCAGCTGTGATTGGAACTTTCTAAGGTTGCTGGATAGTTGAAGACCAATACCAGCGTCCACGTGGCGCTCCCTACTTCGAGCCCGCAGGGCTTGGCTGCAGACCTTGGTGAATTGATTTGCGCACGCGAGCCCCTGGATCAAAAAATTGTTTCGTATGGATGAGACAACCTTAACGATTATCAACCCGGGGAGTGAAAAAAGCAACATGATTGGGCTAGGGTGGCGGGCATCGTATTGATGGAAATCGAAATAATTACGCGCGGTATTCTAATGTTCCAGCGAGGATGAGCCGTTTGTCTGTGGCGACTTCACGAGTTGCCGTGCCGCACAAGCTTCACTTACAATAGGTAAAGTTTTCCTGGGCCAAATACAGTGCAGATCTTCCTTTCGCTACGAATCCCTCTTTGAGAGGGGGATGAGATGGCAAGGCAACCTTCGAAGGGAGGCATGCGGAAATGTACAAGGATCACGAGAGAATCTTCTCACAGGCGGCGGTGCAGACGGGTTATTGGATCTTCGTGCGGCTGACCAACAAGGAATCGATTCGCTACATGAATCTGCCGGGTTACGTACCCAAGCGCATCGACTGCAAGGCGAAGACGGCGGACAAGAACAGCACGAGGGGTATTTGGCAATTGGCGGGCCTGGTGGTGGACCACCGCCTCCATTTCGACGTTTACGATGCCGACAAAATTAACGACGCAGCGACGGCGTGGCGCGATTTCGAGACTCACGTGCTGTCCAGGCCGGGAACGTCGTACTCCGTTGATGGAAACATCAAGTCCAGGCACTACGGTTGCGTCATGCTCAGCGGCAAGTACATCTACAGCGACTACGATCTGTGGGACATCATCGACCCTGCCAACCCCCGCCGCAACTTTGGCGTGGTGGAAGAACTGCACGGGCAAACGCATATTCGCAACCCCTTGCAGCGCGCGGTGGAGGAGCGCCTGGCCGGAACTGCCGTGGCGGATTTGGTGCAACACAGCGGCGAGATGCAATTCAAAGCGCCCACCGACCAGCCCATCGACGCATTCGGCCCCAAGGGTGAAGTGGTGACCTTGCTGAACCTGCTCACCTGGAGAACCTGGTGCAGGGAAAAGTTTGAAGGCCGGATCTCCATCGGGGAAAGGTACTGAGCGGCTTTCCGCGACTTGGGTTGCTTACCGCAAGTCCAGCGGTTTCGCTTCCGATGCGAGAATGTCGGCAGACAGGCCCATGATTCCTGCCAGAGTTGGAGCAATCTGCGGGAGCGAGATTCGTCCCAGATTTTTTCCGGCGGCGATGTCGCGACCCACAATGGTAAACATCGCCTCCATGCCGGTGCGCGAAGGCAAATAACCGTGGGCGCCGCGATCCTGCACGGAATCGCTCACCAGCGGGCCTCCCATTCGTTCGGAGAAGGTAAAGCCGGGTGCTGCCTCAATCATGAGTTCAGCGTCGGGATCGGCTTGCAGCGCTTCCAGTTTTTCCCGATCGACAATCTCCTGGACGGCGCCGGCGGCTTGAAGCTCATCCACTGCGGCCTCCAGGCGCCGGCGATCGGCGGCGGAAGGCTGCTCGAGCCAGTAAACCGCCAGCGACCCGCCGGCGCTTATCGTCCCTAATCGTCGCAGCGAAAGCGAGCCGTCCGCCCCGCGCGCAAAGAGTCCATTTTGGGCGAAGGCCACCAGCGGCGCCGCCTCTTTCTCTACCGGCACGAAGCCATGGTCGGAAAGTACCACCAGCGTCGTGGCAGGATCGGCGGAAATCGCGTCGCGGATTCTTCCGATCGCCCGGTCGGCGGACTCCAGCGCCGTGAGCGCCTCCGCGGAAGCCGGCCCGAATGAGTGTGCCTTCGCGTCATACCAGACGAAATGCACCAGCAAAAGGCCCGGCCGATAGTAATTCCAGAGGTACAGCGCCGCTTCCCCGCGCAGTTGGTCAGGATCGGCTTTGCCGAGCAGCGGCGTCAGCTGTTTGGCGACTTCGCCGAAAAGCCCCGGAGTCGAGTGGCGCGCGGAGGTCTCAAAATCACTGTGCGGGTCGGGCACGGCGGGGTTCCAGATTTCCGGAATGTTGTGGTCAATCGCTGCGCCCACGCTTACCGGCCAACTGAGGGCGGCGGTGCGCCGGCGGCTGGCGCGCGCTACATCCCACAGCGCCGGGGCGCGCAACGCGGCCGCAAACCAGCACCACGGCCGTGCCTTCTCCGTCGGGTCAAGCGACGCCAGATGACTGTAGATTCCGTGCGCCCGCGGGGCAACACCGGTCACGATGGTCGCGTGGGCGGGATACGTCGTAGAGGGGTAAATCGTTTCCGCCGCTTCCGCGCTCGCGCCCGATTTTTCAAGCTCAGCGAGGTTGGGAAAACGTCCTTCCGCCGCGCGATAGATCTCCGGCCGAAGACCGTCCACGGAGAGCACAATCAGTTTTCCGGATGGCTTCTCACCCATTCTGATTCCCCGAGAAGATTGAAACCCGAAACTGGAAATTCGCCAAACATTACTGGCCAAGTTTCGCACAATCCGGCAACGGGAAGTATTTCACTTTGGCGATTGTAGCGGCGGTCTATCGACCGCCGACGGCGCTCATAGAGCGCCGCTACAGAAGACCGCGTCCTCACCGGACGTGATATAATAACCTTATCCAAGGCGATGGAGTTCGTCTTCAACCGTCCTGATAACGGACTGATGACTCCTGGCTGCTCACCTGTGCCAGGAGTTTTTTTATTGGGCACAGGGGTGTGCGGAAAGCGATGGAAAGTTGCGAATCTTTCTCTTGATTGTCTTTGGCTCAATCGGGACTCTTGCGCGTTATGGGTTGCAGGGACTCGTCCAATACAACGTGGAAACCACATTCCCGTCAGGCACGTTGGCGGTGAACCTGATCGGCTGCTTTCTGTTGGGAGGCATCGGGGAATACGGTCTAGACCACCTTGCCTTCCCGCCCGACTGGCGCATCGCCATCACCGTGGGTTTTATCGGGGCCTTCACAACGTTTTCGACTTTCACCTGGGAAACCGTGCGGCTTTTTGAAGACGGCGATTGGCTTCGCGCCTGCGTCTACGTAACCGTCAGCGTGCTGGGCGGAATGCTGCTGCTGCGCGGCGGGATGAAGCTGGCCAAATGGTTCTGAGTGAGGCGATATGGAACATCAGCGCTTTGAAGGCGAGCGCACCTTGATGCGCATCCACATTGGCGAGGCCGATCGCTGGCAGGGCGCCCCGCTCTACGAGGCGCTCATCAAGCTTTTCCGGAAGGAAGGCCTGCGCGGGGTCACGGTGTTGCGCGGTGTGGCCGGATACGGTTCCACCAGCCGGCTTCATACGGACAAGATCCTGCGCCTCTCGCAGGACCTGCCCATGATTCTTGAAGTCGTTGAGTATTCCGAGCGCATTGAGCACCTTCTGCCCAAGCTGGATGAAATGGTGGGCGGTGGGCTGGTCACGCTGGAAAAGGTTCGCGTCATCTTCTACCGCCCCGGCGCTGCCCGTTGATCTACATCCTCTTTTCGATTTTCTGGCCCTAAAGCGCCCGGATGTGAATTGACCCGCCGCTGGTGTGCAGGCGCAATTCATCCCCACCCGAGCCAATCGATCCCTGCAAGTGCGAGCGGCTGAGAGTTCCCTCCGTGCGCACCGGCAAATCGCTTGAAACCGAACCGCCAGACGTGGAGGCGTCGAGATTCAGGTTGGCAGAGGAGTCGATGGCCAGCTCGATGGAACCGCCCGAGGTTTCAAGAACTCCGCCGTGCCGGTTGCCGGGGCTGTATGCGGCATGGATGGAGCCGCCGGAAGTGGTGGCCTCAACATACCCGGAGACCCGCTCGATGTGGATTCCTCCGCCGCTGGTGTGGGCAGTGAGATTTCCCTCCACCGACTGCGCGCTAATCGTTCCACCGGAGGTTGCCACATGAGCGTCCCCCGTCACCTCGGTGAGGTGAATCGACCCGCCGGAAGTGTGAGCTTGCAGATTGCCCGTCAAGCCGCTGACTTCCATGGAGCCGCCTGAGGTTTTCAACTCGGAATCGCCGTGCAGTCCGGAGATCGTGACGCTTCCGCCGCCGGTGTGAACTTCGGTGCGGGTTTCCGCCGGCACCTCGATTTCAAAGTACACGGAAATTCCGTGGTTCCATTCGGACTCACTCTTGCGCCGCGCCGTCACGCTGGCCCAGCCGTTGCCGGCCGTGTAGGTGATCTCGAGTTCGCTTTCCAGATTGTCCTTCGGGGAAGTTACGACGATATGCGCACCCGGCCGCGTCGTTCCCGTTATCGTTACGCTCCCCACCTCCGACTCCAGCATGAACCTGCCGCCGGGCGCGAGTTCCAGATTTTTTTCGACGCGGGAATCAGCACGCGCTGCTGGTGCCCTCACGAGTAGAAGCAGGACCGCCAGTGCGAGAAGATGGCAAACCGTATACGCAAGGCGAGAGGCAGGAAACTGGAGAACCCCCACCTTGCCGGAACTCCCTCCTGCCGCCTGCCCTCTGCCGTAAATCTCCGCGGTTTCAAACCTTCGCATATTTCCTCCTTACGGATTACTACTTGTATTTTGTTACGTTAGACGGGCGGCATAAGTTCCGGTGAGCAGGGGATTTTGTCCGAGGCTGTGAGATTCTACCCCTTTCGCTCGCCGTGGAGGAATTTGCAGCGCGAGTGTCCATACCTGCGAGCTTGAATGGGGATGACTTCTGTTCGTCCGCTGGAATGGGGCGATGCGTGGATGGGGCCACCCGCGCCACAGTGCAGGGAATGGCCAATCTGCGCATGAAGGCGCTTCGCGAAACGCGAAAATCGAAACTCGCCCTGCTTCCCGCGACCGCCGAACTTCGAGTTTTGGCCTGGTGGAGGAGTGCAAGAAAAAAATTATTACGAGCAATCCCGGAATATCTATGAAAACAAATGGGTACTAAAAAGGTAGCCTCTATCTTTTTGAAAAAACGGTAATTACTCGATTTTTGAATGTGGGAAACATTACTACTTATAAGATTCTTACACGAATTTTTCGCACTTACTGACGCGAAAAGGCGCGAAAAAAGGCTACATGATGGGTTATTTGCGTACAGAACGGCTAATTCGGGACCAACGTATTCCCAGGGCTAAATTCTTCCCCCGGAACGCCGATGAGCAGGATATGGACCTTCGCGCCGCGACGCCTGAGCCTGCCTCCAGCGCCACCTCTCCGACCCGCTTCATCGCCCGCCAGCCGATTTTTGACCGGGAGGAGAAGGTGTTCGGCTACGAACTCCTGTTCCGCTCGGGGTTTGAGAATCGTTACAGTGCCAAGGATGGGACCGCCGCCGCTTGTGATGTGACCGACAACTTTCTCAACGCCGACGCCAGGATTCTGACTGCGGGGCGAAAGGCCTTCATCAATGCCACACGGCAGTTCCTGATTGACGAATATGCCACGCTGCTGCCCAAGGATCAAGCCGTCATCGAGATTCTCGAAACCATCGAGCCGGACGAGGAAGTCCTGGCCGCCTGCCGGGCATTAAAGAAGCTAGGCTACGTCATCGCACTGGATGACTTTGTGTACGACGAGAGGTTTCAGCCCTTTATCGAGCTGGCGGACATCATCAAGATCGACTTTAAGCTCTCGTCGCCTGACAATCGCAAGCAGGCAGTGGATAGATTTGCGCCGCGGGGCATTCAGCTTCTTGCGGAAAAGGTGGAGACGCGGGCGGAATTTGCGGAAGCCCGCGCCAGCGGCTACACCTACTTCCAGGGTTATTTTTTTTGCAAACCCCAGATCATTCCCACCCCCCATATTCCCGCCTTCAAGGTTCACTACCTGCGAATTTTGCAGGCCATCAACCAGCCGGACCTTGACCGCGAAGAAATCGTGGAGTTGATCGAGCGCGAAGTTTCGCTTTGTTACAAACTCCTGAGATTCGTCAATTCATCGATGTTCGGCTTCCGGCGGGAAATCAGCTCGACGAGCCATGCCCTGGCATTGCTAGGAGATCGCGAAGTTAGGAAGTGGGCGTCGGTGGCGGCGGTGCTGGGCATTGCGGGCAACAAGCCGAACGAATTGGTTTCCACCTCTCTCATGCGCGGGCGCTGCTGCGAGTTGCTGGCGACGAACCAGGGCGCCGGGAGCGAAGGGCCAAGCATGTTTCTTTTAGGCGTGCTCTCGCTTATGGAAGCGCTTCTGGGCCGGCCGATTTCGGAAATTGTCGCGGAAATAGCCCTGCCCGAAGCGGTTCGAGCCGCATTGCTGGGGCAACCCAACCGCTGCCGCGAGATCCTGGACCTCGTGAGGGCCTTTGAAGAGGGAAGATGGGATGACGTCGGCGAACTCGCGGCGAGGCTCCGGCATGAAGAGGCGCAAGTCTCCGCCGCCTACCTGCAAGCCATTGATTGGGTACAGAAAGTGTTCCAGGTTTGACCATTCCCTGAAAACCGGGAACGGAGATCGCCTCTAAGTTGGCCACACAAAATAATGCGCACAATCCATGCCCAGGGACATGGGTAGCCACGGTCAGGGCTTTTCTGACCGTGGGTTCTTGAGACAAGCCCGCGGTCAACTCGCACTGCGAGTTGACCGTGACTACCCTGGCGTGCCGCACAATTAAGCGCGTTATTTTGTGCGGCTATCTTAGAGTTCGCTGTAAACATAGACGCCGCCCATGCGGACGCGGATTTTGATGTCCTGGTCGCCTTCGGAATTCCAAAACATGATTCGGCGGCCCCATCCGGCGCTGTTCTCTCCGTGCAAATCGCTCTGCACGTAGCCTAGAATCGCCCGGGCGTTCAGCGAGCGCAGGTGGTAGATGGAGGGAACGTCGACTTCCACGTCACCGTAGTTCAAGTTCACTTCCTGCCGGCCAATCAAGCCGCTCACGCGCACCTCGCCATCCACGCATTTCATGCGCACATTGGCGTCAAAGGGCATGTGGATGCGGAAATTCACGGTGAGATTCGATTCGTTGTGGAACGGGTGCGACAAACTGCGGGCAGGATAAACGGTGCGCAGCAGCACCTGCTTGTCCTGCCCGTCCAGCACCACCTGCACCTGGTCATACAGCGGCTGAGCGTGCTTTTCGTCTTTCGCCTCCACCACTTTTTCCGCCTCGATTTCCAGCCGCGGCTCGTCCCAGCCGTCCACCTCCACGTCGCCCATGCGC
>JASHTO010000775.1 GCA_030040515.1 Terriglobia bacterium | reverse complement strand
TATGGTGCCCACTCAGCATCTCGCTCATTCGGATTTTGTTGTTGAATCTTGAGTCTGAAGTCCTATTGAGGATGACAAAATATTGTGACAGGTCTCCCTTGTAGCGGCGCTCGATGAGCGCCGAAAACGGCGGTCGCAGACCACCGCTACAATACGGACGTCGTCACTATATTCTCTCCGCCTCAGTAAATGCCGCCGTTCAGCCGCTTGGAACCCGCTGCCCGTCACGCCGCTTCGAAAATCAGCAGCATTGTACTTGAAACGGTTTGCAAATTGTAGGGGCAACCCTTGTGGTGGCCTTCGGGCGGCCACCCGGGCCGCCCCTACGCGCCCATTTGCCATGCCGCAAGCCTACACATCATACTCCACGTTCACCAGGCACAATCCCTGCGCCGGCGCGGTGGGGCCGGCCTGGGTTCGGTCGCGCGCGGCGAGGAGATCGGGAATTTCCTCTGGCGCGCGCTTGCCGCCGCCCACCTCCAGCAATGTTCCCACGATATTCCGCACCATGTAGCGAAGGAATCCGTTTCCGGTTACTTCATAAACCAAGATGGAGGACTTCGGGCGCCAGATCATCCGCGACCGGAAAATTCGGCGCACGCAGGATTTACTATCGTCATCTTCGTCCTCATTCGCCGCCGCGAAGGAAGTGAAGTCGTGTTCGCCCTCCAGAAGCTGCGCCGCCACCGACATTCGCGCGCGGTCGAGTGGATAAGGATGGTGGCAAACGTATCGCCACAGGAGCGGCGAGCAGACCGGCGCAGTGGCGATCCGGTATCGATAGGTCTTGCGCAGAACGTGGTAGCGAGCGTGAAAATCCGCCGGCACTTCCTCCGCCCGCTTGATTCGCACGGCCGGCGGCAGCAGATCATTCAGGGCCTTGAGGAGGTTCGCGCCGGGAATAGCGGATGCCGTGTGAAAGTTCGCGACCTGATGCTCGGCGTGTACGCCCGCGTCGGTGCGCCCTGAGCCGCAGACGGGCGTGGGCGCGCCGGTGAGCTTCCCCAGCGCATCCTCCAGGCAACTCTGAAGGGTTGGGGAATCGGGTTGGCGCTGCCACCCGCGAAAGCCCGTTCCATCATAGGCAATGATGAGCCGAATGTTTCGCACGGCGACTCCATTCTACCAAGCCCGCAGTACAACCAAAATCAGGACACCGCCGTCCAAAGTTGTCGCAATCGAACACGGATGATAAACTTTCGCCTGTTGCTGTTGACCAGAGGGTCATCAAGCCAGTGCTATTTCCAGTCTTCGGGACCTGGAATTGCCCGGCAACCGCGGCAATGCCGGAAGCGTGAGCGCTTGGAACGCTCCCGTTTCCAACCCGCCGGGTCTTGATCGGGAATCTGCCTGCCACCTCTCGCAGGTATCTTCAATCCGGGTCGAAACCACCGACGAATGACCATCGGTGAAACTTTGCATCCAATCAGTGCGTAATACCCGCAAGAAGAGATGATTATATGACCGCCCAAAGGGAGAAGGACATTCCATGATGCCTTACCGTCTGCGTCTCACCGCTTTGATGTTTGTTGCCAGCATTTTCCTGACTGGACCCTGCCTGCATGCGCAGGAAGCCCCCGCACCACCCGCCGCCGAGTCCTCCGGCGCCTTCCGAACAGATTACGCCAACCGGCGATGGTTCCCAGACCTCTGGTCGCCTTACGAAATGCCCTACGTTCCTGAAACCAAGATGAAGAACTCGGAACGCCTGCAAAGCCTGATGAGTGACGGGAAAATTCATCTCACGCTCCTGGATATCGTGGAGCTGGCGCTCGAGAACAATCTCGATATCGCCGTGGCCCGCTACAACATCGCCTATGCCCACACGGACCTCCTTCGCACGCAAGGGGGTGGCGCGCCGCGCGGCATCAATGGAGGATTTACTTCCTCCGCGCTCTATTCCGGCGCGGTGGGAAGCGGCGTAAGCGCCAGCACCTCCGGCGTCAGCACCTCCACCGGCGGCGTTTCCGGCGGCGCAAACTCCATTCAACTGGGCGGCGGCACCTTCGACCCGGAGGCCTTCTTCTCCATGGGTTGGAACCAGAACCTCAGCCCTCTCGGAACAAACGTGGTTACCGGCGTCCCTTATGAATTCAACCAGGGAGCGAGTTACTTCACGGGCGTCGTGCAGGAGTTCCAAACCGGCACGAGCTACGAAGTGGTGTTGGGCGGCCAGCGATACAAGAATAACGCGCTCACGGATGCCTTCAATCCCGAAGTGTACACGGAAATGGCCGTGGGATTTACCCAACCGATTCTGAATGGATACGGCCGGCGCGTCAATTCGCTGTTCATCCGCATCGCCAGGAACGATATGAAGGAGGCGGACTCGGTTTTCCGCCAGCAGGTCATGACCACGATGGGCACGGTGCTGAACGAGTATTGGGATTTTCTCTCCGACAAGGAAAACGTGCGGGTGAAAGAGCAGGCGCTGGCTTATTCCCAAAAGCTGCTCGAGGACAACAAGAAACAAGTCCAAATCGGAACGCTGGCGCCCATCTCCGTGGTGCAGGCGGAATCCGAAGCGGCCAGCGACGAGCAGGCCTTGATCGTGGCTCAGACGAATTTGCAGCAGCAGGGCGAACTGATCAAGACCGCCATCGCCAAAAGAGTGGAGGGGGATTTAACCAGCGCGCAAATCGATGCGATGGATAAGCTGCCGGAGCCCAAGCCCAATGACATTCCCTCTGTCGATGAAGCGTTGAAGCTGGCATACGCCAACCGCCCGGAAATCGAGCAGACGGAATTAAACCTGCGCGACGAGGAGTACAACCTGGCGGCGCGGCGCAATTCCCTGCTGCCTTCCCTTAACGTCTATGGAACTTACGCGGCCACGGGTCTCTCCGGCCACCAGGCCGTCTGCGCGGCAAACGAAGCTGCGCTCGCGACCTATTGCGAAACATCCCTGGGGACGATACCCGCACCCAGCATCGCTCCCGACGGCGTATCCCAGGCATTAACCCAAACCTTGCAGGGCCGCTACAAGAACTATTCTCTGGGCGTCAACCTCGCCTTCCCGATCCGCAACCGGCAGGCGCAGGCGGACATGGCACGCGCGCTGCTGGAGCGCCGCCAGTTCGAGACGCAATTGCAGCAGACCAAAAATACCATTGCTCAGTCCGTGCGCACCGCGGTGATCGGCGTCATCCAGGCCAAAGCGCAAATCGATGCCGCCGTAAAGGCCACCGAATACGCCCGCGAAACCCTGGAAGCCGAGCAGAAGAAATTTGAGTTGGGAGAATCCACCGTTTTCCTGGTGATTCAAATGCAGCGCGATCTGGCCACCGCGGAAGGAAATGAAGTAACCGCCCGCACCACCTACGCCAAGGCCTTGACCTCGTACCAGCAGTCGGTGGGAACTCTGCTTGCCGATTACAACGTGGAGCTGAGCGATGCCATCCAGGGAACCGTGACGCATGCGCCCAACATTCCGGGATCGGCGGCAAATCCATCGCCGGGATTGTCGAATTAACCGCGCGGCGGCCGTGGTTCATTTTGCTGTAGTGGCTTGCTGTAGCGGCGCTCTGCGACCCGTCGCCCGAAGGCTTTGGGCCGCAGGGCGAGCGTCGCGCGACGGTCGATAGACCGCCGCTACAACAGCCAAACTGCACCATGACCGGCGGGTTTGACATTGATCATGCCCGTGCCCTAACATGCCATCAGGGCGGGCCATCAAGGTGAGTGACGAGAAGAAGTCAGGCGCCGAAGTCGCGCAGGAAAGTTCGCTTCGCCGGCCTTCTGCGGCGGAACGGCGCTGGGAGGAACAAACCCTCAAGCCCGCGCTGGCCAAGTCCCCCGAGCGGCAAAAACAATTCACCACGCTTTCCGGCGTGCCTCTCAACCGCCTCTACACACCCGCCGACCTCCCCGGATTCGACTATTCGCATGAACTGGGCGACCCCGGCGAATTTCCCTTCACACGCGGAATCCATCCCACCATGTATCGCGGCAAGGTCTGGACGATGCGCCAATTCTCCGGCTTCGGCAGCCCGGAGGACAGCAACCAGCGGCTGCACTACCTGCTGGCGCAGGGGCAGACGGGCCTTTCCATCGCCTTTGACCTGCCCACGCTGATGGGATACGACAGCGACCACGCCCTCGCCGGGGGTGAAGTCGGCCGCTGCGGCGTCTCGGTTTCATCCCTTGCGGACATGGAGACTCTGCTGGCAGGTTTGCCCCTTCAGCAAGTGACTACCTCCATGACCATCAACTCGCCCGCCGCCATGATCTGGGCGATGTACCTCGTCGTGGCGGAGAAAAACGGCGCCGACTGGAAGCAGATTTCGGGGACCACGCAGAACGACATCCTGAAAGAATACATCGCACAGAAGGAATACATCTTCCCGCCGGCTGCTTCCATGCGCCTGGTGGTGGATACCATCACCTTTGCCGCGCGCGAGGTGCCGCGCTGGAACCCCATCTCCATCAGCGGCTACCACATTCGCGAAGCGGGCTCGACGGCCGTGCAGGAGCTGGCCTTCACGCTGCGCGACGGAATCGAATACGTCGAATGGGTGCAGCGCGCCGGCATGCCGGTGGATGAATTCGCCCCGCGCCTCAGTTTCTTCTTCAACGCTCACAGCGATCTGTTTGAGGAAGTCGCCAAATACCGCGCGGCTCGAAAAATCTGGGCGCGCGTCATGAGGGAGCGGTTCGGCGCCACGAACCCGCGCTCCTGGCTCTGCCGGTTTCATTCCCAAACGGCCGGTTGCTCGCTCACCGCGCAGCAGCCGTACAACAATGTGGTGCGCACCACTCTTCAGGCGCTCTCCGCGGTGCTGGGCGGAACGCAGTCGCTGCACACGAACTCGCTCGATGAGGCGTGGGCGCTGCCGACGGAGGAAGCCGTCACCATCGCCCTGCGCACCCAGCAGGTGATCGCCCACGAAAGCGGTGTGACCCAAACCGTCGATCCCCTCGGCGGCTCCTATTTCATCGAAAAGCTCACGCTTGAAACCGAACGTGCCTGCTACGACTATTTCCAGAAGATCGATTCCATGGGAGGAATGGTGCCCGCCATCGAGCGCGGCTATCCGCAGAAGGAGATTCACGACGCGGCATACGCCTATCAGCAGGCCGTGGAACGCAAAGAGAAAATTATCGTCGGAGTGAATGACTTCGTGACCGAAGAAGACCGGCCCATCAGTCTGCTGGTGATTGACGACAGCGTGGCGCGGCAGCAAGTGGCGAAGCTCGCGGAAGTGCGAAAGAAGCGTGACAATGCCCGCGTCCAGCGCGCCCTCGAAGCGCTCGGCAGCGCCGCGGCAACCGACAGTAACTTGATGCCCTGCATCCTGGAATGCGTGCGCGCCTACGCCACCCTGGGCGAAATGTGCGACGTGCTGCGCCAGGTCTTCGGAACCTACGAAGAACCGGCGTTTCGCTAAACGCCATTTTCACCATTCCCCTTCATAATTCAGCATTCATCATTTAGAATTCGGGATAGCGATGAGCCAGCCTCCCATCCGCGTCTTAGTCGCCAAGCCCGGCCTCGACGGCCACGATCGCGGCGCCAAGATTGTGGCGCGGGCGCTTCGCGACGCGGGCATGGAAGTGATTTACACCGGGCTGCGCCAGACCCCGGAGCAGATTGCCAGCGCCGCCATTCAGGAAGACGTCGACGCCATCGGCATCTCGATCCTGTCCGGAGCCCACAACACCATCATCCCGCGCATCTGCGAGCTGCTGCGCGCCGAGGGTATGAATAACGTTCTCCTGGTGGTAGGCGGAATTATTCCGGACGAAGATATTCCGAGATTGAAGCAGGCCGGCGTGGCGGAAGTCTTCCAGCCCGGCACTTCAACTCAGGCCATCGTGGATTTCATCCGCGCGAATGTGAAAAAGACGATGGCACACGGTTAGGAAAAGGCCGCCATTTGATTCTGCCCGATAAAACACTCCCTGAAGAATCGACCAACGTCCAGAACCCAGCAACCTCGCTCACCAAGCGCGCCGCGCGCCGCATCATCCAGCGCGCGTTCGTCCTGATGGGGCGTGACAAGCCCCTCCGGCAGCAGATTCGCGAAGTCGAAATCACCACGCTTTGGATCATTGAGGATTGGGAACTGGAATGGACGGTGTTTCTGCATCGCGGCCGGTTTGAATTGGAGCGGCGCCCGGCCAAACACCCGGATGTAACTCTCGTGTGGCCCACCGCCGAGGAATTTTTCCAGCAGGCGCATCGCTCATTCGGTGTCGATGTGCAGGTGCAGATTTCCCCGCCGCAGCATCGCCGCCGCTTCTTCGAAACCCTTTTGCGCGGATTTTTCAACTGCCTCCGCCATGTGCTCGAAAATCCTGTTGATGACGTTGGCGAAAGTTTGATTTGATTGTGGATTCGCCCACCGTGGCTCACCTTGAAGGTTGTAGCGGCGGTCTATCGACCGTCGCGCGACGCTCATAGAGCGCCGCTACAGCAAAGCAATCCGCGATCCATTCGCCGCGCAATTCGCGCAGCTTTGAAATTGGTATACACTACGAGAGATCGTATAAAGGTCAAAAGCAGCACGACCCAAATTCTATGGAACTCCCCGTTCGCTGGACCTCCACCACTTTGCAAGTCCGTTACGCCGAAACGGATCAAATGGGCGTGGTCTACTATGCCAATTATCTGATCTGGTTTGAGCTGGGGCGCACGGATTTCTGCCGCCAGCATGGTTTTGCCTACCACGACATGGAAAAGGAAGACGGCCTGTTCATCATGGTGGCGGAAGCGCGCTGCCGCTACAAGGCCCCCGCCCGCTACGACGATTGCATTCTGGTGCGGACGCGACTGAAGGAAATGCGCCGGCGTGTTCTGGTCTTCAGCTATGAGCTCTATCGCCAGGCCACCAACGAACTTCTGGCGGAAGGGGAAACCATACACGTCATCACCGACCGCGATGGCCACCCGCGCTCCATGCCTGATAAATATCACGAGCTCTTCGCGGCCGGGCCGAAAACTACGGGACAAGGGATAAGGGATTCAGCAATGCCGTGACACTCTTCGGGGATCTAAAAAGTTGAGCTCTGGGAATTAAGCGTTATAGAGGATTTCCCTTATCCCGTATCCCTTGTCCCGTATCCCTTAGAACAAACCATGCCGCGCGCCATCCTTCTCGACGGCCTGAGACTCACGCGGCGCGATTTTTCCGCCGTGGTGCTGGAAAATTGCCCCGTGCGATTGTCGCCTCGCGCTCGCGCGGCGATGCGAAAGTCGCGCGCCTTAATCGAAAGAATCATTGCCGAAAAACAGTTGGTTTACGGTGTCACCACGGGCGTGGGAAGCCTCTCCACCGAGCACATCGACCCTGCGGCGGCGCGCGAGCTGCAATTGAATGTGGTCCGCAGCCACTCCTGCGGGGTCGGCGAGCCCCTGAGCAGCCCGGAGACGCGCGGCCTTCTTCTGTTGCGCGCCAACACCCTGGCGCGTGGACTTTCCGGCGTTCGCCCGCTCATTGCCGAAAGGCTGTGCGAATTCCTGAATCACGCCGTTCATCCGGTCGTACCACGACGCGGCTCGGTGGGCGCCAGCGGCGATCTTGCCCCGCTTGCCCATGTGGCCCTGGCGCTGGTGGGCGAAGGTGACGTGGTATTTCGCGGCAAGCGCCAACGCGCCGCCGCGGCGCTGCGCGCGCTGGGCATCAAGCCCCTGACCCTTGAAGCTAAAGAGGGGCTCTCGCTGGTGAACGGCACACAAGGCATGCTGGCGCTCGGTTTGCTGGCTCTGCGCGAGGCGGAAATCCTCATCGACACCTCGGATGTCGCGGGCGCCTTGTCTCTCGATGCCCTGCGCGGATCCACGCGCGCTTTCGATGAGCGCCTGCACGCGGCGCGGCCGCATCCCGGACAAATGGTTTCCGCGCGCAACGTCGCCCACCTGATTCGCGGCAGCGCCATCAACAAATCGCATCAGGGCTGCTCGCGCGTGCAGGACGCTTACAGCCTGCGCTGCATGCCGCAGGTGCACGGAGCCGTACGCGACGCCTTGAATTACGCCGCGCGCGTCTTTGCAATTGAAATGAACAGCGCCACGGATAACCCTTTGGTATTTACGAAAACCGGCGAAGTCATTTCCGGAGGCAATTTTCACGGCCAGCCCGTCGCCCTGGCGCTTGACCTAATAGCCCTGGCGTTGACGCAGCTCGGAGGCATCGCGGAGAGGCGAGTCGACCGGCTGGTGAATCCGCTCACTTCCGAACTTCCGGCGTTTCTTACGCGCTCGCCGGGTTTGGAATCCGGGCTCATGCTCGCGCAGGTCGCGGCCGCGGCCCTGGCATCGGAAAACAAGGTTCTGGCGCACCCGGCTTCCGCCGATTCCATTCCCACTTCCGGCAACAAGGAAGATTTCGTCAGCATGGGAATGGCCGCGGCGCTGAAGCTTCGGCCGGTCCTCGACAACGTCCGCCACATCCTGGCCATTGAGCTCATTTGCGCGTGCCAGGCGCTGGATTTGCTCGCGCCGCGCCGCTCCGGCAAGCTGGCGGAAGAAGCGCGGAAACGGGTTCGCGCCGTTTCGCCGCACATCGATCACGACCGCCCCTTGCACGCAGACATCGCGCGAGTAGCGGCGCTGATTTCCGAGGGAGAGGTGGCAGGAATTATCGATCGACCGGGAAAATGAATGCGAAGAAAAAGGCCCGCACCACGGAGCGCACAGAGACACACAGAGAAAATATATAACCAACCCATCTCTGTGGCCCTCGGTGCCCTCTGTGGTGAGGGCTTTTAAACTGCGACGCGATTCCGGACTTGTGCGACACTTAAAGACCCCTATGCCCGCACTCTCCGCCACGATCATCACACACAATGAAAGCGCCAATATCGCTCGCGTCATCCAATCCCTCGCATGCGCCGATGAAATCGTGGTGATCGACTCAAACTCCACGGACGGAACTCCGGAGATTGCCGCGGGGCTGGGCGCGCGGGTCGTCACTCATGCCTGGGAGGGATTCGCCGCCCAAAAGAACTTCGCCAGCGCGCAGGCGAAGAACGACTGGGTCATCAGTCTTGATGCCGATGAGGAGCTGGACGGCCCGGCGCAGGCCGCGGTTCAGGAATGGAAGCGCTCGGAGCCCTCCGCCACCGGCTTTCAATTCGCCCGGCGCGCGCAATACCTGGGGCGATGGATTCTCCACTCGGGCTGGTACCCCGACTACAAGCTTCGACTCTTCGACCGCCGCCGCAGCCGCTGGCAGGGTGCCTACGTGCACGAGTCGGTGGTCACGGATGGCCAAGCCGCGACCCTGCGCGGGGAGATACTGCACTACACCTGCCAATCGCTCGCGGAGCATCGCCAGCGCATTGAGTTCTATACGGACCTGGCCGCGCGGGAGATGTATGAGCGCGGAGCGAGCCCCGGCCTGCTTCGCCGCGCGCTCGGCCCGCCGTGGATTTTTCTGAATACTTACGTGTTGCGCCTCGGGATGCTGGACGGAGTGCCGGGCTACTTGATCGCCAAAATGGCCGCGCGATACGTTCAACGAAAATATACAAAGCTGGAAGAGATGCGCAAAGGCCTTCGTCCACACCCATGACTTCATCCCCCACCTTCAGGATCGCGCACATCGACACCGGCCAAAATCTGCGTGGGGGGCAGCGCCAGATGTTGATGCTGGCGCGGGGATTGCGCGACCGCGGCCACGAGCAGATCATCGTGTCGGCTGAGGGCAGCAGAGTCGAAGACCGCGCGCGGCAGGAAGGCTTTCGAATTTTTTCGCTGCCGCAATCTGACCCGGGCCACGCATTGGGCATTCTGTTATGGCGCCAGCAGCTCAGAAGCTGGCGGCCGCACATCCTGCACGCCCACGATGGGCGCGGGCAGACGCTCGCCGGGCTGGCCTCCGTGGGGTTGCCCGTGAAGCGCGTGGCGAGCCGCCGGGTTACCTTCATCCCTTCTGCCCTCTGGACGTATCGACTGAAGTACAGCCGCACGTGCCACGCCGTGATCGCAGTCTCGGAATATATTCGCGACCTTTCCGTTCAGGCCGGCGTCCCTCCTGAGCGGATTACGGTCATTCCCGATGGCATTGCGATTCCTCCGGAACTGCCCGGCGCGGTTGAAAGGTCGGACCTGCGCAGTTCGTGGGGATGCGGCGAAAGCGATTTGCTGATTGGATTTCTGGGCGCATCCACCCCGGAAAAGGGGCTGGACGTGGCCGTCGCCGCCATCGGATTGCTCGCGGAGAAATTACCGAGGGCGAAGCTGATTCTCGCCGGCGGTGAAAAAGCCCAGGAGCTGCCGGGCTCAGAAAAAAGCCGCATGCGTATTCTGAATCTGGGTCCGCTCGAAGACCTTGGCCGTTTTATGCCGGGCCTCGACCTCTTCATCATGCCCTCGCGAGCCGAAGGGTTGGGATCGTCGGCATTGTGGGCAATGGCTTACGGCCTTCCCGTCATCGCCACTCGCGTGGGTGGCCTTTCGGAAATCATCGTTGGGAACGAAACCGGCTGGCTGATTCCGCCCGGCTCGCCGCAGGCGCTTGCCGAGGCCATTTCGCAGACCTCCGCCGACCGCAGCCGTCTGACTGAATTCGGGCGCCGCGGACGCCGGCGGGCGGAGGGATTTTCGGCTGATATAATGGTCAGCCGCACGGAGGCGCTCTATCGCCGCATCGTCGGAGGCGCTATTGCAAAACCCATTTGACCCGGCATGGTTGGGCGGACACGCAGATGTGGCACCACCATCCTGGTCGTGCCAGGTTTACGGGCAGGACGCCCGTGCCAGGATACGCTGGCGTTTCACCGCAATGGCCGTCATGCTTTTTTGTTTTCTTGCCGGAAGCGGCTTCGAAGCCCGCGGCCAGGGGCCGGACAACGGGAAATCCATCTTCAACGTGCGCGACTTCGGGGCAACTGGAAATAAATCCGACGATGCGCGCCCGGCGATTCAGAAAGCCATTGAAGCCGCGGCGGCGATGGGAGGAACCGTTTACTTTCCTCCCGGCGACTACACTTCCGGAACAATTTTCCTGCGCAGTCGCGTGAATATTTACATGGAAAGCGGCGCGACGCTGTACGCCTCGCAAAATCCCAACGACTTTGCCGTGCAAAAAGTGAAATCCAAGGACGCCCTGCTCTTCGGCGAAAACCTGGAGGACATCAGCATTGAAGGCCGCGGAACTGTGGACGGACAGCAAACTTATTACTGGGCGCCGGACCATTTCGGGGACATTCACGCGCACGCGCTGGAAATGAAACAATTCGGTCTTTCCGCGCCGCGAAGCTTCCCCACGGGCTTCGGCAAGCAGGAGGACTATCCTCACCTTGTCTGGCTGGGCAACTGCAAGAACGTCCGCATCACGGGCCTCGAATTCCTGCACTCGCCCAGTTGGACTTTCGCGCTTTATAACTGCTGGCGCGTGGTGGTGGATGGCATTTACATTTACACCAGCTTGAAGGAAGCCGTCTGGGCGGACGGCATCGACATCGTGAGCAGCCGAGACATCAGCATCTCCAACAGCACCATTGAGACCGGCGATGACTGCATCGCCATCGTGTGCGGCATCGCGGAGTGGGGATATGACTATCCCACCGAAAATATCACCATCACCAATTGCCGGCTCTCTTCCGCCTCGGCCGCCATCAAGTTCACCGAGGCGGATACGCGCCTGGTGCAGCATGTGCTCGTCAGCAATTGCGCGATCTTCAACACCAATCGCGGAATCACTATGCAGCTCGCCACCAGCGGCACGGTTCGCGACGTGGTGTTCTCCAACATCACCATGGACCTTCACCGCTTCGACTGGTTTTGGGCGGGTGACGCCAACGCTTTCAATATTGAAATCCATCGCACAAGCGAGTGGAACAATGAGCCGCCCAAGCCCGGCGAGCCCGGCCCCGGCCACATCGAGGACGTGATCTTCCACGATATCATCGTCCACTGCCAGGGGGCTTCCCACATCGAAGGCCACCCGGAAAGCTGGCTGGAGGGAGTGACCTTTGCCAACATCAAGTTCTTCATCGCCCACGACCCGAAGTCGCTCTACGACATCGCAACCTCCGCCATGGTTTTCAAGCGCGCGAGGAACCTGAAACTTGAGAACATCGAAGTGCACTGGGAAAAGCCCCCATACGACAAGTGGGAAAGCGCGCTTCAGGTGGAGGACGTGGACGGTTTTCAACTCAATGGCTTTCAAGGGAACTCTGCATGGCCCGACAAGAACATACCGGCGGTGGAGTTGAATCGTGTGACCAATGCCAACATCAGCAATGTGGTGGCACCGCCCGGAACGAATGTTTTTCTAAAGATTGCGGGCGCCGGAACGAACAATATTCATCTTTATGGCAATGATTTTCATGACGCGCGGGTTCCCTATGCGCTCGACCGGGACGTGAAACCCGGAAGCGTAACTGCGCTGGACAATTTCTTGCCGGCAAGATGGCGCGGCCACGGCGGGCAGTAAACTAGGAGGCGAAAGGCCCTTAACCACGTGATTGTCTTCTACCTCGTTATCGCTCTCTTCGGACTGGTGTTTGGAAGTTTCCTGAACGTCTGCATTGCGCGCCTGCCGAGCGGGGAATCCATCGTGCTTCCCCGCTCGCATTGCCCGCGCTGCAATCACGCCATCCGTTGGTACGACAACATTCCGCTGTTCAGCTATCTGCTCCTGGGCGCGAAGTGCCGCGATTGCCACGCGCGCATTTCGCCGATTTATCCCTTCATCGAGGCCCTTACCGCTGTAATCCTCTGCTTGACGTTCTACGTTTACGGCCTGGGACCGGAATTCGTGAAGTTTGCGCTGTTCGGAATGCTGCTGATCGTTCTGATTTTCACCGATCTCTTCGACCGCCGCATTCCACACCCCGTAACGATTTTCGGAATCAGCCTGGGTTTAATCCTGAGCCTCTTTATTCCCGTGGATGTTCAGCCGCTCGCGTGGGTCCTGCGCCATTGGGACGTTTATCTCGATGGATCGCTCGCCTCCATCCTCGGAGCCGTAGCCGGCGCAGTGGTGGGCGGAGGACTCTTCTACGCCGTCGGAGAGATCTTCTACCACGCCGGAGGAAAGCAGAAGGAATACCTAGGCTTCGGCGACGTTATGCTGATGCTGATGGTGGGAACGTTTCTGGGAGTGCCTCTCACGCTGCTGACCATTCTGCTCGGCTCATTGGGAGGCTCGATCATTGCCATCGCCGCGACGGCACTCAGCCGGCGCTTCCGCGCTTACGCCTGGCCATACGGAACCTTTCTGGGAATCGCCGCAATCTATACCGGCCTGAACGGCGAACGACTGCTCGATTGGTATCTGCGGATTTCCGGAATGACACGATAGCTTCGTAATACCTCGCTGGCTGGCACAGAATTGCAGTTCAATCTCTGCGTGCGGCATGGCAAACCGACACTCTTCGGACCGCAGACTCCCAACCCCAGGAGTCTGCGTCAGCCGGCGCCCCAACGATTTTTCCGGCAGCCTCTAAAGCCCTCCGCTACATCCCAATAAAAGACATGGCCGCGAAGATCGAAGATTACGCCTTGATCGGCGACATGGAAACAGCGGCGCTGGTGGATCGGGAAGGCTCGATCGACTGGCTGTGCTGGCCCGACTTCTCCTCGGCCGCATGTTTCGCCGCGCTGCTGGGGATGGAAGAAAACGGCCGCTGGAAGATTGCTCCGGCGGAGGGTGCGTTTACGTCCAAGCGGCAGTATCGCGACCATACCTTGATTCTCGAGACGACTTTCGAACAGGACGGCGGGGCGATCCGGCTTATCGACTTCATGCCGCCGCGCGGAAGTCACTCCGACGTAGTGCGCGTTGTGGAGGGGATACGGGGAACCGTCCCTGTGCGCATGGAACTCGTTTTGCGTTTCGATTACGGGCACACGGTTCCGTGGGTAACCGGAGTCCCCGATGGCATACGGGCGGTCGCCGGACCCAATCTTACGGTTCTGCACGCGTCGGCGCCGGTGCATGGCGAAAACCTGAAGACCGTGGCGGAATTCACTGTCCGTAAAGGCCAGCGCGTCTGGTTCACGTTAACTTACGGCGCTTCGCACGAGCCCGATCCCAAACCCATCGACGCAATTCGCGCGCTGCGAATCGCAACGCGCATCTGGCGCCGTTGGAGCGGGCGGCTGAAGTACAAGGGCAAATATCGCCAGGCGGTTGAGCGATCGCTCATCACCCTGAAGGCCCTCACCTTTCGGCCGAGTGGGGGCATCGTTGCCGCCCCAACCACATCTTTGCCTGAGTCGCTGGGCGGTTCGCGCAACTGGGACTACCGGTTTTGCTGGCTGCGCGATACCACCTTCACGCTGCTCGCGCTCATGAACGCCGGGTACTACGATGAAGCCCAGGCATGGCAGGACTGGCTGTTGCGGGCGCTCGCCGGAAGTCCGGACCAGGTGCAGATCATGTACGGCCTCAACGGCGACCAGCGCCTTATCGAATGGGAAGTGGATTGGCTCGCCGGGTACGAGGGCTCGCGCCCGGTGCGGGTGGGCAACGCCGCCTCAAAGCAGATGCAGATCGACATCTACGGCGAGATGCTCGATTCGTTCTTTCACGCGCGGCACGGCATGAACCGGCCAATGCAAGATGATTTCCAGGTTCTCGCCTTGCTCCTCGAGCACCTTGCGACCATCTGGCAAAAACCGGACCATGGGATTTGGGAAACTCGCGGCCCGGCACAGCACTTTACCTATTCGAAAATGATGGCGTGGGTTGCCTTCGACCGCGCGGTATTGCTCGCCAGGCACTTGAAGTTCAAGGCTCCAATCACGAAATGGAAAGAGATCCGCGACGCCATTCACAAGGAGATTTGCAAGAAAGCTTTCGACAAGAGAAAAAAATGTTTCGTGCAGGCGTACGGATCGAAGCAGCTTGACGCCGCATTGCTGCTGATGCCCATGGTCGGCTTCCTGCCCGGCAGCGACCGGCGCGTGAAGGCGACGGTGCAAGCGATCGAGCGCGAGCTGATGTCCAAGGGGCTGGTGATGCGTTATGACACCCGAAAAGTGCGTGATGGGCTGCCCCCGGGCGAGGGAGTCTTCCTGGCGTGCAGCTTCTGGATGGTCAGCAGCTTGAAAGCCGTCGGCCGGGCGCGGGAGGCAGAAGCGCTGTTCGAGAAGCTTCTCCGATTGCGCAACGATCTGGGCCTGCTTTCAGAAGAGTATGACGTCAACCGCAAGCGGCTGGTGGGAAACTTTCCCCAGGCGTTTTCGCACATCGCCCTGGTGAACGCCGCCTTCTATCTTGAAGACGCCTTCCGTGTGCGCAAACGCGCCCACCGAAATTTGCACCAACGCGCACTGCCCTTGCCGGAACGGGGCGGTAAATAGGGAGAAAAGGGTTTTTCGCCGAGGCCGGTAGCGCGAGCCGCCCCTCGATCGCAAGACCCGTCCACCGGCGGGCTGACGGACGGGCCGCCTTACCCGCTATTTGTCCGCAGGATGCGAGGGTTGGGTTTTGCTTGGAAGCGGCAAGTATCTTCCTTTCTCACGAAAGTCCTTGAAGCTGTAAACGAAGGACTCCACACCTTCTCGAGTGGCAAGTTCCTGAGCCCGGCGGCCCGCTTCGGCAAGGTCGTCGGCATACTCTCTCCAAATTGCTCCGTTCCTATTTTGCACAAACAGTGCGAATTCCGATTCACTGGACATTTCATTCCTCCACTTTTTGAACACTCAGAGATGGAGAGCGGCTAAATTCCCTTCGCCCTCGCCACGGGGAATCCGTTGATTTGACGTTGGCCCATGGACGCGGCCGGCCATCCCGCGGAATTAGCCATCGCCGCTTTTGCCACGGCTTTTCGACATCGTGAGGTGTTCAGGGCCGCAGATCGAATCACAAATTCCAGAGGTTCGTGCTCGAAAGGTGGCGCGATGAAATCGAACGCCCCGCGTTCCATGACCGAGAGGTAAAGCCGGGTATCCGGAACTGCCCCTACCACGATCACGCTAAGGGGCACATTGGCTACTTCGGCCATCTCGGCAATACTTATCCATGAGCCGTCGACCAGAAAACTCTCTGTAAAGATAATCTGAGGCTTGCATTGAGGTATGAGGTCATATGCTTGCTGGCAGGTCGCAACGCTGTACGCCTCAACCGACAGATCTCTCAGAGCCATCCGCAAGGGCTCAAACACCTCGGGCCGGTTCTGTACCAATAGTGCGAAAAGACGGTCAATCATTCTCATCCCTTTCCCCAAATCCCTCAGCCAACAGACTTGAAACAGGCTCAGAATCCAAGCCTGACCTTGAGCTGTCGTCCATCGATCTTTTTTCCGTTCAACCCCATAATCGCGCGCAGTGCTGCGCGCTCATCGAGCATGTCCACAAAGCCGCAAGCGACCGGGAGCCCCGTGGCTCGGCCCTTCATCATCCGAACACTTTCCACCACTCCGAATGGCTCCAGCATTTTCCTCAGCTTTCTTTCGCTGATTTGAGAACTCATATTCCCTACAAATAATCGGTACACCCTGTTCCCTCCGGAGGACGCTTGCACTGTGTCAAACACGGCTCAGGGCGTGCAAACGCCACAGCTTTGTGATCCGCATGACCTACCCTGTGTGCGAACCTTGCTTCATCGAGCTCCCCCTTTACGAAGCTTTGAACCACCTGCGGGAGCTCCGGACGAAAATACAGCCGCAGCGTTGACCTGAACTGGTCATACCTCCTTGCTTGCTTCGCGGATGTTAGCTTCGAACAATTAATTATTGTTAAAGCGTAGAGGAATAGTCTATTGGCTTTCCTACCAACGTGTGGCCCAGACAGATTTTTTTTGCTTATAACGAGAAAGGTTCTATTCGACTACAGGATAATTCCCAGATTTTTCCTGGGAAATGCCAGTAGTTTTCCGAGGGGGCCAAATCACACAAACGGTAATCACAATGAACAGGTGATGGATAAGATGCGGACCAACGGCATGCTCCACCCGCCCGATCTCGACTTCTCCAGAAACAGGAGTCAATTCCTTGCCGCCATGCATGAGGAGGACTTCAGGAACCTGCGCCCGCACATGCAGGTCCTTACATACGAGGTCGGCGCGGTTCTCTATACGACGGGAGACCCGGCCACATACGTGTATTTTCCCCTGGATGCCTGCATTTCCATCGTGACCACCGTGCAAGAGGGCAAGGACATTGAA
>JASHTO010000774.1 GCA_030040515.1 Terriglobia bacterium | reverse complement strand
TTGAGCCTGATCTCCTTTTCCTGCTGAATGAGCATCTGGACGCTTTGCAAGACTGGGTTCGCGGAGCGCCGGACCTTGTGGTTGAGATACTCTCGCCCGCCACTGAATTGCGCGACAGGGGAATTAAGTTGAAGGCCTATGCCCGATATGGCGTCGGGGAATATTGGATCGTTGACCCCACGGCTCAAGTTGTTGAGGTACATCGGTTGGCGGCAACGGGTTACCAACTCGCTGGGAAGTACGCCAAAGGCGGAGCCGTCGAAACTCTTTTGCTCCCTGGGTTCTCTCTGCCGGTTAGCGCGGTTTTCCGATCCTGAATTGCGCAACGCCGGACTTTCTCCTCTCGGTTTTTCCCCAAGCAATTTCCCCATCGCCGGACTATACTCTTGCCCATCCCAGTGGCGTAATAACTCACAAGAGGAGGGGGTGCATGAATACGTTTATGGCGGAGTTGGTGGGGACCTTGCTTCTGGTCCTGTTGGGTGACGGAGTGGTGGCTGCGGTGCTGTTGAACAAGTCCAAGGCCCAGAATTCCGGCTGGATCGTGATCAGCACGGGGTGGGGTCTGGCGGTGGCATTTGGCGTCTATGCTTCGGGGCGGATCAGCGGTGGGCACTTGAACCCCGCAGTCACTCTGGGTCTGGCATCGGTCGGCAAGTTTCCCTGGAGTGACGTTCCCAAGTACCTGGCCGCGCAATTTGTGGGAGGCTTCATCGGTGCGGTCGTGGTATGGCTCGCTTACCTGGCGCATTGGGGAGGAACGGAGGACAAGGCCGCAAAGCTCGCCGTATTCTCCACCGCCCCGGCCATTCGCAACTATCCGCTGAACCTGCTCACGGAGGCCATCGGGACTTTCATCCTGGTTTTCGGCATCCTTGCCATTGTCGCCAACGTGCCAAGTGGCCAGAGCGCTTGGGTGGGAATTCTCGTCGGACTTCTCATCCTGTCCATCGGTCTTTCGCTGGGCGGGCCCACGGGATTTGCCATTAACCCCGCGCGCGACCTCGCGCCGCGCATCGCTCATGCGTTGCTGCCCATTCCGGGTAAAGGCGGCTCCGACTGGGCGTATTGCTGGGTGCCGATTGTCGGCCCGATCATCGGAGGAATCCTTGGCGCGGTCGTCTATGTGCAGGTTTTTGGGGCGTAGGTTGAAGTTCGTATAACCATGACCCCTCGTCCAAACATTGCTATCAAGATTCGCGGGCTCAAGGTGGCGCTCGGCGAGCGCACGCTGATCATGGGCGTGCTCAACGTCACTCCGGATTCCTTCTCCGACGGTGGCCGTTATCTTGAACCTGCTCGTGCCATCGCACAGGGACTTCGGCTTGCCCGGCAAGGGGCCGATTGGGTCGACGTGGGCGGAGAGTCCACAAGGCCGGGGGCGCAGCCGGTTTCCGCCAGTGAAGAAATTCGGCGCGTGCTTCCCGTCATTCTTGGCATTCGTCACAAGTTGCCGGACATCCCCATTTCCATTGACACCACCAAGGCGGAGGTTGCCGAGCAGGCGTGCGAGGCGGGTGCGGACGTTGTGAATGACGTCAGTGGCCTGCAGTTCGATGCGGGCCTCGCGGACGTAGCGCGGCGGCGCGGCACACCTTTGATCCTGATGCACCTGCGCGGCCGGTCCGCCACCATGCAGCGTGGGCCCTTCGCGCGCGACATTTGGCTCGAGATTTTGCGCGAACTTGATCGCTCCATCCGCACAGCCCTCGCCGCCGGAGTGCCTCGCTCGCAGCTCATCCTCGATCCTGGCCTGGGCTTCGGCAAAACGCGCCGGCAAAACTATGAGATCCTCTCCGCTCTGGAGCGGCTTCGTCATTTCCGCCTTCCTATCCTCGTTGGTGCCTCGCGGAAATCGTTCGTGCAGGCGATAGTCGCAGGCGAAGACCTCGACCCCGCACGAATGCCGCGCCCTGGAGCGCATTACTGGCCCATGGGACCTGCTGCCGGCGGGGTTTCCGGGCGCAAAGTAAGAAGGAAGAATCCCCGCGATTTGGCGGCCGGTGACGCTGCCGCCGTGACGGTTGCCATTCTGGGCGGCGCGCACATTGTGCGTGTTCACGAGCCCGCCGCCATCCTTCCCGCAGTGCGCGTGGCTGACGCTGTGCTCGCGGCGCTACCATGACCAGCGTTCTCGCTGGCCTTCCTGTTCACTCCGTTCGTCGATTATCATGTGAAGATGCGCCAGGCTCGTTGCTTCGCAATTTTGTCCGTCTTGTTGCTAGCAATTTTGCCGGCATCGACTCCACCTGCAATAGCGAGTCCGGAGGGGACGGCTGGGTCTACTCCCGTCATTCTCATCTCTGTTGACACGCTGCGCGCCGATCATCTGAGCTGTTACGGCTATTCGCGACTCAAAACCCCGCATATCGATTCGCTGGCGAGCGGCGGAACGCTTTTCTCCGAGATCGGCAGCCAGGTGCCCATCACGCTGCCTTCGCACGTCTCGCTCTTCACCTCCACCTATCCCTTTGCCAACGGTATTGGCGAGAACGCGCAGGTTCTGGCGCCGGGAGCGGTGACGCTGGCAACGGTTCTTGCCTCGCGCGGCTATGCGACGGCGGCATTCATCGGCGGATACTTTCTCGCGCGCCGCTTCGGCCTGGCGCAGGGGTTCCAGACCTACGACAGCCCGTTTGAGACGCACGGGGTGAACGCCGCGCTCGACCTGAAGCGGCCTGCGACCGAGGTGTTGCAAAGCGCGCAGCACTGGCTTGAGCAAAATTCCACGCGTCCCTTCCTGGTGTTCATCCATCTCTTCGATCTTCATGAGCCCTACAACCCGCCTGCCGCCTATCACGCGCGCGCCCCGCAAAGCGAGTACGACCAGGAACTGGCATACGTGGATGACTCGCTGGGCGGCCTCTTCGATTTCCTCGCGCATTCAGGCCTCGATCGGCGGGCCCTCATCGTGCTGTTTTCCGACCACGGCGAGAGCCTGGGTGATCATGGTGAAAATACCCACGGGTACTTTATTTACCGCAGCACGCTGCACGTCCCGCTCATCATGCATTGGCCCGACATTGACGAGGAGCGAAACTCGAAAATCGAAACTCGAAATTCGGAGCGAGTTTTGAATTCCGCTGTGGATGCTCCCGCGGGCCTGATCGACGTTGCGCCTACGATTCTCAGTTTCTTGGGAATTCCCACGCCGCCCAGCTTCTGCGGTCACAGCCTGCTGGAGCTTGCGCAGGGCGGGGAAGCTGCTCCGCGCGACGTTTACAGCGAGAGTTCCTACGCGCATGACAAATTCGGCTGGGCCGTATTGCGCAGCCTGCGCCGGGGAGATTACCAATACATTGACGCGCCTCATCCCGAGCTTTACGACTTGAAGCGTGATCCGACGGAACTCCATAATCTTTTGCCCGGCGAATCGGCTCTTGCCGCCTCTTACCATGAGCGCCTGGTTGCGCTCGAAGCAACTTATCGTTCGCAGCCATCCTCGACAAGCACGACAATCGCGCCCGGCGCCGCGGAGAGTCTGCGCTCGCTCGGGTATCTTGCCATCACTTCCGCCCATCCTGCGCTTGACGATTCGGGCGTCGATCCCAAAGACCGGCTGTTTGAGTTCAAGCGCTATCTGCTGGCGGGGCACTTGGCGCGCACCGGACACGCGGAACAAGCCGTGGAGGAGTTCCAGGGGATCCTTGCCGGCGATCCCCGCAATCTGCCTGCCCACATTGACTTGGCGCGCTCGGAGATCGGGCTGCATCGTTACCCTAAAGCTGCAAATCAGCTCAAGGCAGCGCTGGCGCTCGACCCGCGCAACGTGGACGCGGAGGAATTGCTCGGCGACGTTTGGCTGGCCGTCGGCAATTTGACGCGTGCCGCGGCGGAGTTCCAGCAGCTCCTTACCTTCGCACCGAGTGACTACGAGGCGCATTTCGGACTCGGCCTGATCGCCGCGCACCGTCACGCGAGCGCCGAAGCCACACAGCACTTCCGCGCCGCGCTTGCCGCCAATCCAAGCTCCGCCGAGGCGCATTACCAACTCGGCCTGATCGCCGCCGCGCAGAACCAGAAAGACGACGCAGTCCGCCAATTTCAAACGGCCTTGCAGCTCGATCCCAAGTATCTTGATGCGCGCCGCGAGCTTGCGAAATTGAATCCGACGGAACACTGACGAGTGGCACACCTTTGACTTGGCCAGCCGAGGGTTCGCCTCTCTATATCGGAGTCAGCGGCCCCTGCGGGTCTTGGTTTGGCTTGCAGCGGTCGCTGGCTTGGCTTTCGGCTTCGGTCGCGCCGGCGGGGTCGTGGGGGAGACGGGCGCGCTGGCATCCGCGTTGCAGGGTGTAAGCGGGGTGTCGTCGGCGGCGACAGAAACGCTGGCCTGCGCCCAATCGGAGGCGTATATGGAATTCAGCCGCTGGAGAATCGCTGCATCGGTCACGATGATTCCGCACTCGCGGTTTTTGGTCAGCGAAACGCAGGTGTAATTCTCCGAGCCGATGAAGGCCTGGGCGTTTGCCGTCCCGAAATCGGTCAAGGCCATTTTGGCGTGGATATAGAGGAAGGATTTGCAGACAGCATCCACGCCTCCGTGTTGGAGGTAGGTGACGCCGCGCGCGTTGCCGTTCACCTTGCCTCCACCGCTAAGGACAGCGGCGATGAAGCGCACCTGCACGCCGCGCTTGGCGGCGGCCACCATGGCACCCAGCGTGCCGGGATCATCGAGTTCCTCGCAATAGATATTCAGCGTATGTTTGGCGCCGGCGATAAGAGCGGTCAGCTTGGCGCTCGAATTGACCGGGCTCCACACGAGCGACGGCACTTTGGGCGTGATCGACTGATTCGCCCAATCGGCCTCAAACACCGCCGCGACTTCCGCGACCTCCGCCGGGACTGTGGTGATGATCCCGAAGTCCCGCGTTTGGCCAAAGTATGGGGATGTGAGATTGAAGCTCATCACGATAGCGGTGGAGCCGTCGATTACGAAGGCCTTCTCATGCGTTACTTCGAACGTCGCCGGTGCGGGCTTGCACTGGATTCCCGCCTGGGTCAGCTTCTGAATCGCCGGCGTGATGTCGGTTTGCCGCATGCGAGTGGTGAAGGAATTCCAGTTGTAGAGAACGCGCAGGGCGGCTTTGCGCGATTGCGCCGATTCGAGCGCGGCCATGATCTGCGGATCGCTGAGTTCGTAAATTGTCAGGTCGATGGTCTTCGTCGCAGCGTTTAAAGCCTGGAGAACTGCGGTACGGCCATCGTCAGGTTCGACGATGAGGGTATGAGCGGACGCCATGGCATTCCTCCTTGCAGATTTCGTGGCACGGATTTGCGAAGGTGTGGAGATTTGGGCCCGGGGCAACCCTCGCGGTTGCCCTGGGGCGGCCA
>JASHTO010000773.1 GCA_030040515.1 Terriglobia bacterium | reverse complement strand
ATGTAACCAAACACGTCATCTTCCGCGTAAACAATCGGGTTGGCGTCGGTATAGGCGATATCCTCCTCCCGAAACACGGGTGACGCACTCCACCCCTTGACCTGACCTAGTGCCTCGCGCAGCCAGTAGCGAAACGCTTGGGCCGAGACGTAAGGGAAGTATCCGCTCCTGGTCTTTATCTTCTTCACAGCTGTGGCATTGCGGTCCCTGATCTCGGGGTCAGGACCAGCGTTGTTGAGTGCAGACGCCGGGCAGTCGATAAGTAGCAACCCAGAAAGATGTGCCATGCTTTCCTCCGTTGTTTATTCAGTTGTTCCAGTTTCCGGTGGCACTGCTTCCGGCTCGGGCAACTCGGCAAGCACGTCTGATTTAGCTGCTCGCTCCAGCAGCCGAATCAGAACGAGCTCTTCAACAAGCCAGAAATCCTTGGCAGTGCGGTCTTCATCACCTGCTAGGTCCAAAGCAAGCAAAACACTATCCCAAGAGAGTGGCCGACCCAAGTCGCTGAGTCTTCGCTGAATTTGGGAGAGCCACCTGAGAAACTCGCCCAGTTTCATACGCCGCCTGAAAAGCGGTTCTACTGAACGGACGTTACCGCTTTTACCAAGGATGAGTTCCTCGGCGATCAAGTCGGCGATTTGACGAATTGCTTCCAATCTCTGTTTTTCCATGCCGGCCACCTTTTCAAGAAAAAATTCGGCTAATGCGGTCGTACCCGATGTCGCATACCTACCGGACCGACGCAGAAAGTAACGTACCGCAATTTGCTTGGCCTCGTCCCGATAGTCCGAGGAAACAAATGCATTGCCTAGAGCCTCGAACAAACGGTTACGGCGCACGAGTTCTGGAGGAGGCTCTGCCTTCTTTGCCTTTGATTGTTGCTTTCTGAGCTTTCTGACCTTCCGTTCGCGAGTCTCCCAGGCATCTGCCTCAACTTGCCGGTAAAGTGGTCCAAAGGTTCCCGCTTCGCTCCAGAACTCGAGCAAGCCAGAAGGTATCCTGATCTCTTCGTAGTTTGGTTGAGTACCAAGATTTGTCGCATGAATGCCAATGATATCACCGAGGGACGGCCGTCGGCCTGCTGGCACATTCTCCAACCCATCAACTACCTCCCGAGCGGCGTGTAGGAGCCGGGTGGACGGCCAATCGACATTGGCGAATTGCTCAGTGGATGCTGCCAAGACTTTGTCAACGTCGCGTCGAAAACGATCCGTAAGGCGACGGATCCATTCGGGATTAAAGGCCCACCAGAACAGTGGCCGGCCCGCAACCTTAAGCGTTGCCAAAGGGTAGAAGTGGATAGCAAAAAGGCAGTATCCGCAAGTTGGTAAACCTGGTTCGCCACCGGCGCCCGCTACCATCACAGTCTCCCCTGTAAGAAGGGGAATGTGACTCCGGTCGGCAACAGTGTTAGCAGGGTCGCCACAAAAGGCGCAACTACGGCGGGGATCAAGCGGGCTTGATTTATAACTCTCAAGCACCTTGGCAATGTAAGCTTGCTCCTTCTCCGGGCTAATTTTGTGTTGGACCCACGCGCAGTTCGTAAAGTGAATCGTCAAGTACGACCGCCAGATTTTCTTGCGATATTCCTGTTTTATCCACTCGGCTTGAGAAGCAAGGTCTCCGTCTGTGAAATCACTGCACGGTTTCTGCAAACGCAGTTCAAGAACCGCCGTGCCAGCATCAACATAAGGATTACCCGTGTACCGAATCACCGTGTGCGCCTCACATTTTTGCTTAACTGCCGGGTCCGAATTGAATAGCCTGCCAAGGGGAAGGCATTGTAGCACTTTCAGATTAAAATCAATCGGTTTCTTCTTGAAATCGATACTACCTTTATGGATATAACCGCAAAGGCTTAGGTGAAACCTGTTTACCGTTATTGTAATTCCTTACTTCATACTGCCCATTTCCCCAAGCCGTATGCTTTCCAGCGTGAAGAAGTTCGCCTGCAAGTAACCAATTCAATAATTCAAGATTCGATATTCCGGATTCGAAATTTGGAAATTCGTAAATACACGAGCCGACGAAGCCGGAGAGTTCGTGGCGCTGGTGGGTCTTTGACGAGGTGCGGAAGCGCTCGGCCCACTCGATTTTAGACGCGACGGTTCGAACCTTTTCGGCGGCTTCGCCGAGGGCTCGAAAATCGACGTCGAGGGGGCCGTCACCGAAGAACGTGCTGAGTGCGCTGATGCGGTCGCGCAGGCGCTTGAACAAGTGATGAAACTCCGGC
The DNA here is from genome assembly GCA_030040515.1 of Terriglobia bacterium. GTDB lineage: Bacteria > Acidobacteriota > Terriglobia > UBA7540 > UBA7540 > Bog-366. The sequence goes on along the minus strand of JASHTO010000773.1, from coordinate 1,021 downwards.
CGGTGGATCACTTCTCCATCCGCGCGCAGCAAGGTCGGCGTCAGAAACCGGATGGTCAGAGGAGCAGGCGCCGGGTTTCGGGTATCAGGCGCCAGGTTTCCGCCGCCGGGCACCAGTTCTCGCAGGCGGGTGCGGACGTAATCCCCGGCAAGCAGGGGCGTGGGACTACGGAACAGTTGGTCCTCTGCCGTGTAAATCACCTGCGGCTGGGTATCGCTCGGTGCTTCCCCGTTTGAGGAGACGCCAGTCTGCTCGACACGCTCCAGAGTGCATTTGGCTCGATTTAGCCCCAGTCCTTCCGCCGCAAGCTCTCGAAACGACAGGACAAAATAGGGAAGAAAATCGAGAGCGCGCCCGATCAGCACCAGGCCAAACTTGAAGCCCTCGCCCTTCTCGAATCGAGTCTGGCGGGTTTGTGGCGGACGGAAGACAAACGGGCGGGGGATGTCTTGATTCTTCGAGAGTCGATCCGCTCCGGGCGGCGGCGAGGGCTCAAAAACCGCCTTGTACGGGCAGGAACCGTCAAGTGGACATGCCCGTGCATCCTTGCACTGAGGAATGCAACACAACCGCCGGAAGGCATGGCCGAAACCTCCTCGAAGCATATTGCCCTTATTAACCGCAGGCACTTCGAATGTCTGTGCCGGCATAAGGGTGAATCGGAACAGGCCGACGCGAAGGGCGTTTGTTGCGAAAGCAGCTCGCATACGGAAACTCAGGGAAAGAATGGGCCAATTGTACATCAAATCGTCCCACCTATTTAAGAATTGGTATAAGCCGCTCCTTCACTCAATATCGACAGTTTGTCCATTAGCCGTTGGGACTAGAACCCATTGCAAAACCTCATGGAACTTGATGAAATGCTTGACCAAACCCGAGCGAAGCCAGAAAGCTGGGAGAGACAACGCGTTAAGCCCTTTGTTTTCAGCAGGCCGATTAGGCCACCGGTCTTGGAATTGGAGATGGACGCCTTTGGCTTCATGCTTTCAATGCCTTATCGGGGGTTTTGAAATAGCTTGTA
>JASHTO010000772.1 GCA_030040515.1 Terriglobia bacterium | reverse complement strand
TACATCGTGGTATTCATCGCCAGTCGTTCGCGGGGCCGCAGATTCCCGAACGTTCCCACGTTCGCCAGCGCCAGAGACACTCTCCACTGGCTTTCCACTCGCAGCGGACCCAGGTTGTAGTACTGATATTCAACGTTGATCGCAAAGCAGCCGAAATTATAGCTGAGCTGAGTGGTTTGGTGCTGGAATAACTTTCGCTGGAGGTTGTAATCGATTCCAAACGCTCCGCTGAAGCCCCGGCGATTGGGGTCCGCGTAGGTCACCACTGAGTCCAGCATGTTGTAGGCGGTCAAGGGCGGCAGCGAGCCGGTGGGCAGATAGACGCTCGAGGAATTCAGCCCCAGGTAAGAGGAATGGTTGACGAAGAAATCGGAAAACGAAACGCCCAACAAGCCGCTGTGAACGCTGGAGGTGAGGCCGGCATCCACCACGCCTCCCGCGCCGCTGGGACTCATGTCGGCGCGAAGTTCCGTATCGTAACTTGAGAAGGGAGCGAACTTCACCACGGAATCGATGGGTGAAAATTTCTGCCCGTATTCATAGGCGAAGCCGGTCAGGTCGATGGTGGAAGCGAAAACATTGGTTTGGCCGGGCACCAGGGCGCCGCCGAAAGTAGGATCGAAGTAATACTTTTGGGAAATCCGCCAGGAGAAAATATCGCTGGCCTGGGGGGTATTGCCGAAGCCGTCGGGCGCGTCTTTGCGGGCCAGAATGCTGTTGGTGAGGGAATATTCCACTTCGTTGGTATCGGTGAAGATGTCCATGGCGTCAAAGCGGATGATGTCCGGAATATTCTGCGGGTCGCGCGCGCGCACGAGACGGTATTGAATGTCCGGCTCGATCACATGCTTCAGGCGGTAGCCGAAATAATCCCTGGCGAAAACTTTTTCGAGCGAGGGGGGGCGCACATCCAGGCCAACTTCGGCGAGCAGGCGGTCAAAGGAAGCGTGATCGGGCAGCAGGCTGATGCCGTACTCGGTGGCGCGAAAACCCAGTAGGGGAGTGAAAGTGAAGTGCCAGAACTCCTTGGGCCGCAGCAGGAACTGGGGGTGAAAGTCCAGGCGGTCACTCATAAGGGGCAGATTCAAGCCCGGCTGGGTGCGGCCCACGGCGTCCGCGGAGGTTTCGAAGGAATAGTAAAAGGGTGAGTCGCTGACCTGCCGGTCTTCGCCCGAGAACTCAAAGCTCGGCAGGTGGCGGATGATGACGGCGTTACCGGGAACGGTTTGAGTGGAGAGGAAGTTCTCGTAGCGCTCGGTGTTGAAATTGAAGCTGTAAGCGTCCCAATTCCTGGTGATGAATCCGGACTGAACGGCTTCGGAACTGACCGCCTCGGTGTAATTGGGCGACCAGGTCAGCCGAAAGGCCATGGTGTTCACGTAGTCCACGCTGGCGACGGCGCGGAATCCGTCGCCGATGTCGTCATCTTTTCCAAAGGCGTAAATGCTCTCCCCCGGCGCGCGGAGGGAAGTGACCGAGTACTTGTCGTTCACCCCGAAATAATTGACGGTAAAGTCCGCGTTCTCACTGGGCTTGGCGCGGAACTCTCCGCGTTCGGCCAGCCCGCGCTTGCTGTAATCCTCGAGCCCCAGCATCAGGTCCATGCTGGGATTGATCGCCCAGAAAAATCCGTCGCCGACGATGTAGCCTTTCTGTGTGGAGTTGCCGAGGTTGGGAAGCAGGAAGCCGGTGTGGCGGGGCTTGCGGGCTATCGAATCCGCCACGACGGGAAAGTAGAAAATCGGCACACCGAAGAGGCGGAAGACCGCGTCGTGGGCCACCATTTTGTCATCCACGATCACGCGCGCCTGCCGCGCCGAGACCAGCCAGCCTTTCTTCGCGCAGTCGCAGGTGGTCATGCTGCCGTTTTCCACCGTGTAGGTGTCTTCGTTCTCACGGTCCACCGTCTTGCCCCAGATGTAAAACGGATTTTCGGTCCTCAAAACACGCGGCCCGGGGGTTCCCTGCGGATGCAGGTAACCCGTTCCGTTGGTGAACCACCCCTTCTGGGTGTTGAGGTTGTAGTGAACCTCTTCGGCGGCGAGGTGGCTGCGGGGATCGTCAAAGATCACGTGGCCGCGCGCAATGATTTCACCGGAATCATTGTCGTAGGAGGCTTCATCCGCGGTCATGCGCATGTCTTCGTAAGCAATCTGCACGTGCCCGCGCAGGTGGTAAACGTTCTGGTCCTTCTGTTCAGAGTCGGCGCGGATGGGAACCTCTTTGCCCTTGAAGCGGGCAATCGAAAGGGCAAAACCGCCCTTCTCCGAGGATCCCGCAGCCTGGTCGGCGTAAAGAATCGGCTGAAGGGTCAGGAGAATGGCGAGTGCGGTAACGAATCGCCGGATGAGGAGATAAGCGAAGGGGCTAAAGTCATCCATGAGCGCGCAGCAGGGTCATTCTACTCGAAAGCACTTTGTTCTTCCGAGCGATTTTGCTAAGATGCCGATGAAAAGCGAACTGCTGCCTGGAGGACTTGGAACCCTCAGTGAAGTGCCCCAAATGTGGGTTTGTCAGCTACGCGGGACTGGAGAGATGTAAGAAGTGCGGCTACGCCTTTGCAAAGGCCGCGCCCAAAACGCCTGCGCCTGTGGCTGCCCCATCGCTTCCGCCGGAAGCGCGCACGATTCCGCGCCCTCCCCCGGAGCCTCCGCCCGAACCCCCGGTGAATCCCCTTCGCGTCGAACCGGAATTGCCCGCTCAGCCCGAGCCGCTTCTCGATCCGCACTCTGGCGCGCCTGCCTTGAGCGCTGTTGCCTTCCAGCTTGACCTGGCGAAGGCGGAGGAAACGACCGGCGGCGGGCCCTCCCAACCCTGGAGAGAAGAGTTATCGAATCGAGTTGAAAAATTCCGCCAACGCCGGGCGCGCCTCCAACCCGAAAGCGAGCGAAACCTTGAATTGGATTTCGGCGAACCTGACAAGCCCGAGCCCGAGAAGCTTGAAGCCGACATTCTTGAGGACGACCCCTTTCTCGCCGGCCCCGTGGGCACAACCCCGGATCAAGCTCCGACCGTGGAATTGGAATTAGACGAACCCGCAACGGCCGTGGGCGGGGAGAGTCTGCTCGGTGAGACGCTGGCGATGGATGCCCCGGAGGAATGGGGGAGGCAACCTGAAGATGCTCCCGCCGAGGAGGAGGCGATGTCCTGGGGCGAGCCACAACCCCGGGACCCGCCCATGGAAATTTTGGTGGGCGCGCCGGCGCAACCTGCGCCGGATGAGGAGACGCGAGGAATCCTTGTGGCGTCACTCAGCAGGCGATTTCTGGCGGCTTTGACCGATGCCCTGGTGCTGATGCTGGGGGCTGCGGTGTTCGGGGTGATTTTCTGGCGATTCTGCGGGCGGCTGGAGCTGCTGCCGCTGAACGTGGCGGTTTTGGTCTTCATCGCCGGACTCATAATTTTCGGTTATTTTGCGGTATTTACTGCCCTGGTGTCCGCAACGCCCGGACTGCTGTGGGTGGGATGTGAAGTCTGCAATCTGCACGGTGCGCGCCCGAACAAACAAGAATCCTTCTGGCGCGCGCTCGGCGTCCTGGTTTCGCTTTCCGCCTTAATGCTGGGGTTTGTCTGGGCGTGCGTGGATAGCGAGGGCCTGACCTGGCACGACCGCATGTCAGGAACGGTCATTACTGAACCGCGGCGCACGGCGGAGCTGGCAAGGCTGAATGCGGAGCTTTCAGGAGAGACTTAACAAACTGCACCAACACCTGCCACGCTTCCTCGGGAGCCCTTCACATTTGGCTGTAGGGGCGCTCTATGAGCGTCGAACTGCACGGGCGTGTCCGTCAGCCCGACGGATAGGCCCCTGCGACGGTCGATAGACAGAATTGAAGTTGAGACATTATTACCTCCTCGCTCTTTTATGCATCCAACCCCCTGGCGTGTTATACTTTTCAGACATCAGGGTAAATTAAACCCCGGTGAAGGAGTTCTTCCAGCATGACAAACCGCATGCGAGCCATATTGATTTCCATTTCCCTCCTGCTGATGTCCTATGTCGTGGTGGGGGCGCTGCTGGGAAAGGGTGAAACCTCCTCGGAGAAGACCTACCGCGACCTGGGTGTTTACAGCGAAGTGCTGAGTCACATCAAGCAGGACTACGTGGCCGAGCCGGACCTGAAGAAGGTCACGGATGGCGCCATCCGCGGTTTGCTGGAATCGCTGGATCCCTACAGCACCTACCTTACTCCTGAGCAATATCAGGATTATTTGCAGCACCCTGACCCGGGGCCGGCGGACGTGGGGCTCTTTGTTTCCAAGCGCGGCGGATATTCCACGGTGGTGGCCGTGCTCCCGGGAAGCCCGGCAGAGAAGGCCGGAGTGAAGCCCGGAGACTTGATCGATGAAATCGAGGGCGTTCCCACGCGCCAATATTCGGTCTTGCAGCTTGCGCGCATGATGGCGGGACAGCCGGACACTGCTTTGAAGCTTACACTCGACCGCGAGGGTCGCACCGAACCCGAAAGCATTTCAATTACCCGCGCGGTTCTGAATTACCCGCCGGTATTCACCAAGATGCTTGAGGATGGAACCGGCTATATGCGCGTCGCGACCTTCAACAAAGGGATCACGGGCGAGATTGCAGGCAAGATTAAGGAACTCGAGTCGCAGGGTGCTCGCAAGCTGGTTTTGGACTTGCGGAATTGCGCCGGCGGCGATGATCAGGAAGCGATTGATACGTCCGGCTTGTTCATCGAGAAGGGCATGGTGGTTTACCTCGTGGGGCAGAGATTTCCCCGGCAGGATTGGGATGTGCACCCCACCGGCCCGGTGTGCGATCTCCCCCTGGCCGTGCTGATCAATCAGTCCACGGCGGGCCCGGCGGAGTTGGTGGCGTCAGCCGTGCTCGGCAACAAGCGTGGTGAGGTGGTGGGAGTGCGCAGCTTCGGGGTGGGCGTTTATCAGAAACCCATTCCGGTCGGCGATGGCTCGGCCCTGCTCCTGGCCGTGGCCAAATATTACGGAGCCGACGGGAAGACCATCAATGACAATGGCGTCACTCCCAGCGTGGTCCAGCCGGCATACCGCGAGGCGGAAAGCGCGGACGAGGATCAGCCCGAAGGACCTGAGCAATTCGGTGGCAAGGATGACTTGCAACTGCGCAAGGCCATTGAGGTTCTCTCGCAGGAGCGTGGAAGCGCCAAGGCCGCCTGACCGGCAAATATCCATCAGAGCGAAACGCGAAACTGGAAACTCGAGATTCGAAACCGGCAAGTCCGGACTCACAGTTCAAGAATCCACACTTGGCTTGCAGGCACAAGCCTCTGAATCTCAAATCTTAATTCACTGGCTGCGCGTGTCCCGCGTCCGGTGGATTGCCGCCCTTCTCCTACTGTCACTCCTCACGCCATCCTGCCAATACTTTCATCGTAAGCGGCTGAATGAATCCGACCGGCGGAAATTGGCCGAACAATTCCAGGCAGTGATTGAGGATGCCGGAGGCGGGCAGATCTGGATCAAGCACGCCGGCCACCCGCGCTATGGAGACCTCGCCGCGGGACTGTCGCTGCAAGCGGTCGCTACTCGCGCCGGTTACGAAGCCGTGCGTTCCCGCGTGAAGGAAGAAGCGGATAAGGAGAAATTACATTTTAATTATTCCTCGCTGAATTTCGGCGGCAACCGGCAATTGTTTACCCTTAAGGTCGCGCAGCGAGAGCAAACCATCATTCAGATTCAACTCAAGGTCGTGCCGCGCCTGCTGCGCGCGGTGATTGTGATTGATGATATGGGCCGCGATCTGGAGGCGGCGCACAAGCTGCTGGCGCTCAATTATCCCCTTACCTTTTCAGTGCTTCCCTATCTGCAATACACGCGGGAAACAGCGCAGGAAGCTCATCGCCGTGGCCGCGAGGTGATGCTTCACCTGCCCATGGAGCCGGAAGCAAGCGCGCACGCCTCCCCGGGTGAAGGCGCCCTGCTGGTGGGAATGAATGAGGCCGACGTGCAGAAGATCGTGACCGATGACTTGGCCACGGTTCCGTATGTGATGGGAGTGAACAACCACATGGGATCGCGCGCCACGCAAGACCCAGCGCTCATGGCCGACCTGATGAAGATTCTGGCCGACCACCGGCTGTATTTCATCGACAGCCGGACCACGGGCTCCAGCGCGGCACTCGCGGCGGCCGAGCGCCGCGGCCTGCCATCGTTCTATCGCTCGGTCTTCCTGGATAATACAGAATCGGTGGAATACACCCTCGGCCAATTGCGCGAATTCCAGCGCAAGGTGGAAGAAGAGGGCGTAGCGCTCGCCATCGGCCACCCGCACCCCACCACCATCGCCGCGCTCGCCAAATTCCTGCCGGAAATGGACCGCGTCGACATTGAAATCGTCCCCCCCTCGCAAATCGTCCACCAGCCGGAGATTGCGCATTTGCATCCGGCGATAATAACCGCCAAAGGCTCGGCAGATTGAGTGAAACTGGGTCAGGGGAGAAGGGTGTCGAGGGTGCCCCCCAGAACATGCATGACCCCTCTTTCACCACCGGAGTCGATTCCTAATTGACATCGCAATTTGCGATACCATTGGCAGTGTGCAGGTGCGCTACTTTCGTACGGGCATGCCGTGGCATGCCCCTACGTGCGGGCGTACCGCGCCATTTCTGTACGGGCACGCCACGGCGTGCCCGAGGGCACGCCGTGGTATGCCCATACGAACCTCATGCCCTACGATCCGAACAAACACCATCGCCGTTCCATCCGGGTGAAAGGGTATGATTATTCCAAGCCCGGGTGGTATTACGTCACAGTGTGCACTAATGATCGGAAATTCCTGTTTGGAGAAGTCGTCAGAGAGCAGATGCGGACATCCAAGCTTGGGGACATTGCAGGGGAATGTTGGAACGAGATACCCAAGCACTTCCCCCGCGCGGCATTGGATGTGTCAATCGTGATGCCGAATCATCTGCACGGAATAATCATCCTCAGCGAGGATCTGTTGGCCGTACAGGCACGCCACGGAGTGCCCCGGCGCGAGCCGCGCCCGGGAGTCTTTGCGCAGCCCGTTGCTGGCTCACTTGGCGTAATCGTGGCCCAATTCAAACAAGCCGTAACCCGGCGCGCGAACCTGCCAGAGCGCATTTGGCACAGGAATTATTATGAGCACATCATCAGCAATGACCGGGAATTGGATCGAATTCGTGAATACATCTGCACGAACCCTTTGCGATGGCGGTACGACGTAGAGAACCCCGAGTTCAAAGGGGAAGCAGCCGACGACATTGAGGAACTCCTCGATGCCGAGGATGACGAATTATAGCGGCACGCCACCACGCGCGGACACAGCGCGCGATTTCCGTACGGGCATGCCGTGGCATGCCCGTACAAGCATCTTGGCCCCCACCAATTCATCTGGGGAAAGTGTCAGAGAGAACGATGAATTGTAGAGGCACGCGCGGACACAGCGCGCAATTCCGGTAGGGGCACGCCACGGCGTGCCCCCCGAGGGCATGCCGTGGCATGCCCCTACGAATATCTTGGGTACCGCACTTTCATGTGGGGAAAGTGGTCACAAGGGAAAGATGGTAAGGCCGTGTTCCAGAGCAGTAGCCGCCAGCAGCGCATCAATGACAGAAAGTGGCCGCCCCTTCAATTGCGACTGATCGCGAATAGTTCCCCAGCGCTCTGCAATGGACTGATCAACCGGCAGAATCCGCCCCCCGAACCAATCTGCCAAGTCTCGATTAACCCATTGTTCTAGTTCCGAGCGGCGTTGACCATGCGCAAGACGTTCTATTCCGAACCGAATTTCCCCGATGGTGAGGACGCTCACATAAAGTGAATCAGGGTCTGCTGCCTCAAGCCAGTTCTGCACCAGCCGGTTGGGCTCGCCGCGCCGATTAAATTCCGAAAGTACGTTGGTATCGAGCAGGAACCCGCTCATAGGTCAACAGGACGGCCATCGTCTTTTTGCCCGCCCAGATTCAACTCCGCTCCTGCGAGTGGAGACTCCCTCAGAAACTGGGCCAGGTTTTTGCGCCGCGTTGTTCGCTGCTGATCGAGCTTTTTCTCACCCAATGCTGCCAATGCATGGTCGAGCACCTCATCGGCACTGTGGAAATGCCCGCTCGCGATTTCCTCCTGGATGATCCGTTCCTGTTCGGGTTTGAGCTTGATCGTCATTGCCGTATCCAATTCACCACCGGGGCGATGGAGTTTCTTTGGGATGCGATTGAAAAAGCCCACCGTCAGAAATTCACTGACCGTGGCTACCCTTGCTCCGGAAGTGCGAGAGTCCCTACTATTTCGCCGCCACCGTGGTCTTGAGCTGATTTCCGCGGATCCATTGCAGGATGGTGCGGTACTGCCAGCTTGATTCATTTCCGGGCCAGCGCTGGCCGCCGTTGTGGGTGGCGAGATAATCGCCCACATTGCCGGCGCTGTCCGTGGGCCGTGTCGGCTTAATCAGGATCAGGCTTTGCGTGGGGTCATTCACGTCCACCACGCGCATGGCGTATTTGTAATTCTCCTCGCTGTCCTGGTCGGAGAAAACGCCTTCGGCGTTCGGCGGCTGAAGCTTGAAGATCACGTGGCTGGCGTGGCAGAAGACGCAGGCTTTGCCATCCGGCCCGGGCGCCGCCAGAATCGGTTCGACTTTGGCGACGAAATAGTTGAAGTCCAGCACCGAGCCCGGCTGCACGTCCTTCAGCGCGTCCGCAAGCTTTTTCCCGTCCAGTACGCTGGTGGCGATCAGCTTCAGACGAGGGTTACTGTCCTTGCTCAACTGTTCAAGCGCGGCGCGGAAGTCCGGGCGCTGCTCAACATTCTTCACTTTGCGCAGAACGTCGAGCGCGGCGGCGCGAGCGTTGGCGTCGCGGTCGTGGAGTGTGGCAAGCACCGTGTCCAGCACGATGGGGTTCTCCAGGAAGTCAGGAGGCCTCTTGAGTGAAACATTTTTCCCGAGGAAGTATTGCTGGTCCTGCGATACGGCGCCTCCGGCAATGCCCAAGTGCTGGAGAAAGAACTTGGGGTTTCCAATCTCTTCGATCAGCACCTGACGCGCCGAGCTATTCAGGCCGGCGAAGGCGGCTTTCACCACGCCGGCGGTCCCCGGTTCGTCCAGAAAATGCTCCAGAACCACACGCACCGCGGCGCGCTGAACTTCGCGGTCCTTGTCTTCCAAGCCCGCCAGGATCTGGTTGCGCAAACCCGGCTCCTGCATCAGGGGGCCAAACGAGGAGGCGGCATTCAAGACCTCCGCATAATTCGCCGGGCGGGGCTGTTGCTCGAGCAGCGAGCGCAAGGCCGCCGTCACTTCCGTCTCCTGCTCCCAGGGAGAGTTGGCGGGGATTCCGGCGAGCAACGGCAGCACGATGGCCTGGCTATCCGGATTGCCATTCTTAAGGATTTCCACGATCTGCTTGACCAGTTGCGGGTCGGGCGCGGAGGGAGCGTCCAGATTCAGGATGCCGCGCTGCCCATTCTCATAAACATACCGCACCGTCTGCCGCACCTCGGCGTGCGGATCTTCCGAAAGTTGAAGCGCGGCCAGAGTGAAGTGCTCGTCCTCGGCGCCGCTCAGCGTGCTTCCCGCCTTCAACACTTCCATCTTCATCGTGTCGTCGGCGCCTTTCAGGCAGGCCAGCAGGGCGTTCTCCAGCTCCGGACCCGAGCTCCTGAAGAAGTGGATCAAGTCGCTGTCGTTGCCGATGCGCGTCTGGTAAAAGGTGTTGTGAACGTCGTACTTGAAGTTCACGGTCTCGCGATACGGGGGATATTCATACCCCGGCCGGTGCAGATCCGGGACGCCCGTGACGTACTTGGTGAGGACGGCCGGAAGGCCAATGGAAACCGTGCCCTCCTTGATCGGAGGCAGCGCATAGTGACGAATGTGGAAGTCCCACATCGCATTCATAATGGCTTCGCGTCCCTCGGGGGAACTCGCGCGGATTACCTTGGCGAGCACCTGAGCCTGGTCGCGCACAGCGGCTTCGTAACCCTCTTCAATCTTCGTCTTGTCCTCTTGTTGCGCGGCGGTACGTACCCAGGCTTCCAGATATCCGGTGTTCTCATCCAGCAGGTCGTATACGCTCTCCTGTAACCCACGCTTTACCATGGGATCGGACTCCGCGCCGAGCCGCGTGGCCAGCGCTTCCAGCGTGCCGCGCCGCACTTCCGGCTTGTCAACCTGCCAGTAGTACCAACGCCACACGCCGGACGCGGCCTGGAAGCGAATATAGGGAACAGGATCGTTCAAATCGCTTTCCAGCGCCGCGAGCAATTCGGGATCGCCGGTCAGATCCTTGAAGTGCTGGTTGAAAAGCCGGGTAGCTCCCCAACGCGTGCGCGCGTCGGGCGATTTGAGCGCGGCGATCAGCAGCTTGCGCCCCTCGGGAGCAGCGTCCTGCCGGCGCGACAGGATCATGCGCAGCGCCTCCGCCGCGCTGGTCTGCACCATCTTGCTGGGATCGCCCAGTGCCTTGATCAAATCCGGCACCGAGCCGGCGTCCGCCATGTGCCCGATCGCCCTGGCCGCAGCTTCCCGCGCCAGCGGCTGGTCACTCTTCACCAATATTTGCCGAATCTCGCGCAGCATCGGCTCCGGCGCAGGGTCCCAGAACCGGTCGAGTTGCGCGAGGAGCAGCGGCAGATTGTGCGTGTCGAGCTTGGTGGGCGGCGGATAAGCGGCGTCCCAATCCTTCGCCTTGGTGGGCCCCGGATAGAGCGTGGAAAGCGACATCACGGCAAATTGCGTGGCGCGGAAGGGAGTGTTGAAGCCCTGATAAACCGGGTCGCCTTCCCAGCTTCCCTCGGGTCGTTCCGCCGCCAACATGGCGCGATACGCGAGCCCCATGTGCTCGTCGGTTTCCGGACGCCGCCCTGCCAGTGCCAGGGCATAGACGACGTTATAGGAGATGAAATCCGCCGGCTTGGCATTTTTGTCGAACATGTAGGGCCAGCCACCCTGGGCGTTTTCATAGGAATAAGCCTGGTCGATGAGCTTGTCGATTTGCGCGGCGTAACGGGCGCGGTCCACCGTCGAGAGATAAATAATTTTCCATGCCACGTCAATCATGTTGGCGGGCTCGCGTGCCGGGGCAAGGCGGTCCACCTTATCGCGCTCCTCCCGCCACTGCGGGTCGAGCGTCTGCTCGTAAACCATGTTAAACGTCTTCCAGCTTTGCGTGGCAATTTCAAACGGGCTCACGTCGGGCTCGCATCCATCCGTCTCGTTGCCCGGCATTTCCTTCACGCCTTTGTAGT
>JASHTO010000067.1 GCA_030040515.1 Terriglobia bacterium | reverse complement strand
GCCGTGAGTAGCTTCGCCAGGTTTCAAAAACTTCCCGCTCTTCCCGGATTTTTTCAAGCTCTTCGTGGCTCAGCATTTTGTGCTCCTGTATCATTCGATGCAATCAGGGTGCCAACCTTATGTTCCCCCTGATTTGACGATCCGTCAGGAAGAACCCCCCTTCAGGTCAGTAGAGTAGGGCGGAGCGGGGAGAAAGGGAATCCATCGGAAGTACTGGCACCGTGGTGCCAAATTGCGCAAAGTTTTGCCTAAAATGGGGATTGAAATTGGCCCATTGCGATCCTTCAACTGTAAACCGGCGCCACGATCACACGAGGAAGTGGAGTAAAATGGCGGAAGGAATTTGGGTGTTCTCTCAAACAAATGGTCATCACCGAAATCTTCAAGTCGATTCAAGGAGAGAGCAATTTCGCCGGATTACCCTGCGTATTCGTGCGCCTCACCGGGTGCAATCTTCGCTGCCACTGGTGCGACACGGCATACGCGTTTCATGGTGGAGAAAAAATGACGGTAACTCAGGTCATGGCACGGATTCACCAACTGGGCGGCGACCTGGTTGAGCTGACGGGCGGCGAGCCGCTTCTGCAGGAAGAAGTTTACCTTTTGACGGACCAACTGTTGGCGGGCGGATTCAAGGTGCTGGTGGAGACCAGCGGCGAGCGCTACATCGGACGTCTGCCGCGAGCCGTGGTTAAAGTTCTGGATGTGAAATGTCCCGGCAGCGGCGAGGGCGGAACATTTTGTATGGACAACCTGGGCGCAATCGATCAGAAGGATCAGATCAAGTTTGTGATCGCTAACGAATGTGACTTTCACTTTGCCCGCGACTTCATGCTTCAGCACGATTTGGGCAGCCGGGTGGAGGAGATTATTTTCTCACCGGTCTTTGGGCAATTGCCACCGCGTCAACTGGCCGAATGGGTCCTGCGCGATGGACTGAAGGTCCGACTGGGTCTGCAAATTCACAAGTTTATTTGGGACCCCGACGCCAGGGGAGTTTAGAAGATTCTATCGTAGGGGCATCCCTTGCGGGTGCCCCGCCCGGCATCGGCGGGCGCAAGGGCAGGGACGAGCCCTGCCCCTACGAAACTGATTGTTGAAATTTTCATGACGGAAAACACAAGACCGGCATCGGACAACAGAGAACGGACCTCGGGCAAGCCATTGGCGATCATTCTTGCCAGTGGCGGCATGGATAGTTGCGTGACCACAGCGATTGCAAATCTTGACTATTGCCTCGCTATGCTTCACGTCGGTTACGGGCAGCGGACTGAGACGCGGGAGATCCGCGCCTTCAATGCGGTGGCGGATTTCTATCGCGCCCGGCATCGCCTGGTCTGTCGCCTGGATCATCTGAAGCAAATAGGAGGATCGAGCCTTACCGATTCCAGAATCGCGGTGGAGGCCGCCAACCTCGAACGGCAGGAAATCCCCTCCAGCTATGTTCCTTTTCGCAACGCGCATTTCATTTCCATCGCCGTTTCCTGGGGTGAAGTTCTGGGCGCGTGCAAAATTTTCGTGGGAGCCGTGGCGGAAGATAGTTCAGGCTACCCCGATTGCCGCCCGGAATACTATGCAGCCTTCAACCGCGTCATAAGCTCCGGAACCAGACCCGAAACGCAACTCGAAATCGTGACGCCGGTAATTCATCTGCGCAAGAGTGAGATTGTGCGCCGCGGGCGCGAACTGAATGCGCCTTTTCACCTCACCTGGTCTTGTTACCAGTCGGAGGAGGTGGCCTGCGGCGTTTGCGATAGTTGCGCGTTGCGCTTGCGGGCATTTGAGGAGGCGAGAATGGAGGATCCGATTCCTTATCTCCAGCGTCCTCATTACGCGCGAAAGCACGAATCCGCGCACCATTCGGAATAATGGCGGGTGGTGGTACAGTTTGTATTCGTAGGGGCAGGCCTCGTGCCTGCCCAGTGCCATGGCCAGGGCACCCACGACCCGTCGCCCGAAGGCTATGGGCCGCAGGGCGAGGGGTGCCCCTACGCCGCGAATTCAACTGTACCACTTCAGGGTAGCAGTTGAGTCCCTGAGACCGAAAAGCTAGAATAGGAATGATGGCAAGAAGAAGGGAGGCACTTATGTCTGCTTCTTGGGTGCGAAAAATTTTGGGTGCGGCAGTCGTCCTCGCGGCGTTACTCACCTGCCTTCCGGCGTTCGGACAAACCGGGGGCGTGGAGGGCAAGGTTACCGGGGAGGGCGGAAAACCGATGGCAGGCTATGTCATTCGCGTCGAGCGAAAGGATATCCATTGGAGCAACAAGACCAAAACCAATAAAAAAGGCGAATACGTTTACATTGGGCTGGCGCCCGGCAATTACACCATTGTCGTTGTAGGACCCGATGGCAAGGATTTGTATTCCGAGCAGCACACCATCGGCGTCGGCGACCCGGTGGAGGTCAACCTGGACTTGGGGAAGGCCATGCAGGAAGCCCAAAAGGAGCAGGCGGCCAGTCCCGAATACCAAAAGCAGGTGGCGGAACAAAAGCAAAGTGCGAACTTGAAACAGATTTTCGATCAGGGAACGGCACTCTATAACGCCAAGCAGTATACGGACGCAGCCGCAAAGTATGAACAGGCGCTTCCGCTTGCCAAAGACAAAAACCTGCTTATTGTCGAGTCGCGATTGGCGGACACGTGGGCCAAAGCCGCGAATGCCGAAACGAATCCCGATAATCGAAAAGCTGATCAGGCCAAGGCCCTGGATTATTACCAAAAGTGTATGGCGGCCGACCCCAACGATGCCGGTCTCCACAACAATTTGGGCAGTTTGTATGCCGATATGGGGAGAACGGACGACGCTGCCGCCGAGTTCAAGAAGGCGGCGGAGCTGAACCCCACGGGCGCCTCGGGCTACTACTACAATCTGGGCGCCATCATGGTGAACAAGAACCAAATGGACCAGGCCGCGGACGCCTTGAAGAAATCGACGGACCTTGACCCTACCAACGCCAACGCCTGGTACTGGCTGGGCACAGCGCTGATGGGCAAGGCACAATACAAACCGGACGGGACCGTCATTCCGGCAGCCGGCACGGTCGAGGCCTTTCAGACCTACTTGAAGCTGCAACCCAATGGACCGAATGCCCCCGCGGCGCAAGCCAGCATCCAGGCGCTGACGGGCAAACAAAACTTAACGTACAACTCCAAGAAAAAGAACTAGGGTCTTGCCCAAGTCACTAGGCCCCGCCGCAGTTCAATGATTTCGCGGCGGGGTTCTTTCGTGAATCGTGATTCCGATGAAAGCATTCTTGCTGGTCTGCTCCGGCATGGCGCTCCTCGCGCTCCCACTCTTCGGCGACACCATTTATCAAACCAACTCCGAAGGCAAGGAAATTGTCCTTCAACGCAGCGCCATCGTGATTGAGCAGGATTCCTCCTTCGTAACGTACAAACATTTCGATCTTCGCGATCGGCGTGTGGTGGTGGTGCGTCTCAACCGCGGCAGCCTGCCCTTTCGCGTTGTAGTGAACCCGCAGACGCGCGAGCAGATTGTTGATGAGTGGAAACATTTCGGGTTCAAGACGACGGTCACCGATCAAGCCGGGAAAGCCACTCACGTCTACGACTGTTATCTCGACTTCTACCCCCCCGGCGGCCGCGGTTCTCTGCTGGAATCCGTCCCTGCCACGACCACCATCACTCTCGAAACCGACGCAGGCGGAGCCGAAGAAATCAAATTCGAAGATATCGATCGCGTGGATATCCAGGGCAATCACCTCAGCATCACATCGCGTGAAGGAAAAACCGTCGCCGGTAAATTTCTCATGCGCACGACTCTGCCCGCGGAGGTTCGCTTCCTGGGAATTACGGATAAATACAATCCGGCCAGTCAGCAGGCCTTTGACTTTTCCGTCCCACTTTCCCAGTTGAAAACCATTTCATTTGAATGACGGCGGTGAGAGCCTGTCAGCGGCAGCCCGAATGCCCGCGGAGCAACCTCACTTTTTCTTCTCCGCCTGCCAGAGGCCCAGGGAGAGGGCGCGGCCGCAAAAGGGGCAGTAATTCACACCCCAATAATCGTACCCGCGCGAGGCGGCGGCACGGATGAAATATTCCGTGCTCACTTCGTTAACGATTCGCCCGTCGTCGATCCGATGTTGCGGGCCGAAATAAAAGACCTCACGCTCAATCGCATTCTCGAGAAGATTACAGCAAGTCATTGCGCTCTCCTGACAACTTAAGATTGACGGCCCGGCGCGAATTTCACTCGCAGCATTCTACTGCGGTATTGGCCTGTCCGCTGTGGTAAGACGTATGGCCGGCAAGCGAAGGGCTTCAATCCAGTCACAGCTTTGGCCGATTTCCGGCGAACGAAAATGCCTCTGTGGGCAACAAACAATATGGAGGTATACTTCCTACAGGGCAGGCAACGCCGGCATTAAGGACGCGTTGCGCGATCAGGAGAGAGGCGATGAGAGGGAAGGTTTCAAATCATGGGACATGGATGTGGCTCGTTTCGTGCGCCGTGGTATTAGCGATGAGCCCGGTGTGGTTGGCTAGCTTTGGCTCGGCGTTCGCAGAACCTCAGGCGCCGACTCTGCCCCCCGAGCAGCCGGCGCCCGCGCACTTGGACAAGGATCAGTTGCGCCAGCTCGTGGCGCCGATCGCCCTCTATCCCGATCCGATGCTCGCCCAGATTCTGGCGGCTGCCGCTTATCCCACACAGATCGTCGAAGCTGACCGCTTCCTTCAGCAGAACCCCAATCTGAAAGGCGCGGCCCTGGGGGCGGAAGTTGACAAGCAGGACTGGGACCCGAGCGTCAAGGCGATAACCCAATATCCCTCCGTGGTGGCGAACCTTGATAAGAATCTCTCCTGGACGTCCGAGCTTGGCGATGCGAATTACAACCAGCCCCAGGATGTCATGAAGGCCGTGCAGTACCTGCGCAAGAAAGCGAAAGACGCAGGCAAGCTGCAGAGCACGCCGCAGCAGGTCGTAACAGACCAGGGTGACGACGTCGTTATTCAACCTGCGAATCCGCAGGTAGTCTATGTGCCGATGTATGACCCCACTCTCATCTATGGCTATCCCCTCGTCTTATGGCCGGGCTTGTACCCGTGGTGGGGTGTCCCCGGGCCGTTCATCACTTTTGGAATAGGTTTCGGCATCGGCCCGTTCTTCGGATTTGGCTGGGGCTGGCATGCGTGGGGATTTGATTGGATCCATGGTGGACTCTTCTTTGGCGGAAGACCTTATGCCTTCCACAGCCACGCATTCTATGATCGCGCCGCTTACTTTCATGGGAATTTCCGTGGCTATTCGACATTCGGGCGCGGCGACCGTAGCTTGCGCGGTTTTGCCGGCGCACGAGGCCCGGAGCGATCCTTCGGAAATACTCGAGGAGCTTTCAGCGCTCGGGGACGCACTGGAGCATTCGGCGGATTTGCCCACGGAGGCGACACGCGAACCTTCTCTTCCCGCGGCCGAGCCAGCTTCGGTGGCGGCATGCGCGGTGGTGGCGGCCGCAGGTAATGCCGATCAAGAGGTCACGGCAATACCCAGAAGTTCCTACCCGACATGAGCGCACAGGAAGGAAAAAGGGCCATGATCAAGGAAATTCGTCAATTCGGAGGATGCGCGAAGGTAAGCGTGGCCAAGTGCGCGGCAATCTCGATCCTCGCGGCTGCGATCGTAGGTTGCAATACAGCTTCGCACTCACCCAGTTCTGCTACCTCCGGCCAAAATGCCGAGAGCGCCGCGACTAACGCAAGCCCCCCGGCCGCCCCAGAAAGCGGCCAGAAAACCTTCCCCTCGGCCACCGACGCCTGTCAGGCCCTCGTCGATGCCCTTCGCGCGGACAATCAATCCGCCTTGCTGAATATCCTCGGCCCAGACGCCAAGGATATTCTCTCCTCGGGCGACGAAGTGGAAGACAAGGATAACCGGGAAAATTTCATTCAGAAATATGAGCAAATGCATCGTTTGATTACTGAGCCCGATGGAGCTGTAACGCTCTACATCGGCGCTGAGAACTGGCCGACGCCCATCCCCATCGTCAACCAGGGTGCGGAATGGTTCTTCGACACGCCCGCCGGCAAGCAGGAAATTTTGTACCGAAGAGTGGGGAGAAACGAGTTGGCCGTCATTCAAGTGTGCCACGAACTGGTGGACGCCGAGAAGGAGTACTATGCGCGACCTCATGACGGCGCTCCCGCCAAAGAGTACGCGCAGAAAATCTTCAGCGATCCACACAAACAGAACGGCCTTTACTGGGAAGCAGGGCCTGGACAAGCAGAGAGCCCCATCGGACCGCTCCTCGCCGATGCTGCACAGGCGGGCTATACGCAAGAATCCAATCATAAGCCCGAGCCGTTCCATGGCTATTACTTTCACATATTGACGGGCCAGGGAGCGAACGAGCCAGGCGGCGCTCGAAGCTATGTCGTGGATGGCAAAATGACCGCTGGTTTCGCGATACTGGCCTACCCCGCCGAATACCGCTCGTCGGGAGTCATGACCTTCATGGTGGGCCAGGACGGCGTCGTCTATCAAAAGGACCTTGGGCCGAACACCGACGAGACTGCAAAAAAACCTAAGCAGTACGATCGGGACGCGACATGGCAGAAGGCGGAATCGCAGTGAGAAGAGCGTTTTGAACCTTGTCTTGCCCGCCACGGAGTTCCGTGGCAAAATTGCTTTTTGCGAGTTCGGGTTGCGTTTGAGCTTCAGCAGCAAAAACATGGCAAGAGTCTTCCAGCAGTCTCGACATCTTCTGACTGCGAGTTGTTCATTTCTGCTTGTAGGTATAGTGGCACTCTCCATTGCCACTCGAAGGCCGTGCCTGCACGCTCAAAGCGCGCCTTGGCACACATTTAAGGCAGGCCACATGGCCGCGTCT
>JASHTO010000771.1 GCA_030040515.1 Terriglobia bacterium | reverse complement strand
TCTTATGCAAGACGAGCTTTGCCGGCACGAACTTCGGCCGGTCCCTACCTCGCGAATTGACCCTTAAATTCAGCCGGGACGCCTGGCACTGGGAGACCGTTTACTCGCACGATGCGATGGATATTAATGTACAGGACCGATTGCAAATCAAGGTTGAGCCGCGCCGCACCAAGCAAATCTGGATCATCGGGAATAAATTTGAAAAGCCCCTGGACTTGCCGAGCTATGGATTCTCGATTGCGGAAGTGGAAGTCCTCGACCCCGCCGGAGACAATCTCGCTCTCGTGTCGCGAGGCGCTGGCGTCGCGGTGTCCTCCACCAACTTTACTCATAGCGATAATCGACTGACCCAAAATTCCCTGTGGGCCCCGCTCCACTACGATTCAGGAACCAAGTGGGTGAGACAGTGCGGCGGAGCGGCAGGGCCCTATCAGTGGTGCCTGATTGAAAAAGTCAGGGGCAAGTATGAAGTTGACCCCGTTTTGGACGGCCAGCTTACTGACCTTCATCGCTGTGGAATCAATCTAATCATGGGCTTGGACATGACCCAGGGGAATCCCCTCTATCAAAATCCACCCAAGACCATCCATTGGCAAGAGGCGCGCTGGAATGAATTCCCCGATACAAACTACTGGGTCGATCAAACTCCGGAGATGCTGGATGCCTGGTTGCAATTCGTTGAATTCGCCGTCCGCCACTTCAAGGACCGGGCCTATATCTGGGAATTGGGCAATGAGTGGAGCGGGTGCGGCTGGGATGATCAGGTCGTTGAACGCTATATGAAGATCTTCGACCGGACTTACGAGGCGGTTAAGAAGGCCGACCCGGAAGCGCGAGTCATGCCGGGCGCGATCAATGCTTTTGCCCCGGACCTCATTTACACGCTCTTGGGTGCCGAGCGCAGGAGCGGTTTGCGCGATGGAAAGTTTGTAGCGAATGGCGGAAGGATTGAAGCTCTTGAAACTTCGACCCTGATCATACCTGAGAAGTTGAAGGTGAAGGACGCTGAAGTGAGCGTCCGTGCGCTCAACCGCGGGCAGTTTGGGATTCTCCTCCGCTATTCCAGCCCTCAGAGTTTTCTGATAGGAGGTTATGGAACCTGCATGCCGGGTTTGGGGGCTTATGTAGTTTACATTGGCGAACGCATCGGCAATGCCTGGGATAACTCGCGGATTACG
Source organism: Terriglobia bacterium (assembly GCA_030040515.1). Classification (GTDB taxonomy): domain Bacteria; phylum Acidobacteriota; class Terriglobia; order UBA7540; family UBA7540; genus Bog-366. The sequence continues at coordinate 14,743 of JASHTO010000771.1, read as the reverse complement.
GCCATCGACATCGGATGGCCTTTTAGCCTGAATCTCGATATCAAGATGCATCTCGAAGGAAAAACCGCCACCCTTACGATTGCAGATGGGAAGCGAGAGGTGACCGTCACCCGCGACATTCAATCAGACCAATTAACTCGCGCGGGCTCGGTGGGGTTAATTCAATTGACCGGCGCGGACCAGGCTTTTGGGGACTTCCGGGTTCACAATCTGCAAGATGGCGCGGATTTCCATGAAGAATTTCAGGGCGAAACCGGCGCTATGCCCGCGGGTTGGAAGTATGTCTTTGGACCCCATACTCACAATCCCATTTCACCCGGGCTGGCGGAGAAAATTGATGGATTGTCGTGGCATCCCACGAATCCGCCCGACGCTGCTTACTTCGACGCTCTTCGCCAGATGAAAACGAAGTGCAGGCAGCTTGGTTTCCAAGGCCGTTTCTACGCGGACGAGCTGTTTTTTTTCTTCAGCTACCCTCCCACCAAGCTGAATCCACTCTCGGAAATTCAGCAGGGAATCGCCACCATGATCTCTGCCGTTGGGCACAGCGGGTTGGATACCCTGTCGGAAACGCAGATTCTGCACTACACGGGCTATTCGGGAAGCGATTCCAATTGCCGCCAATCATGGCCCTCCCAGATCGCCGTTCCGGTTCAGCCATCTGTTATGTATTACATGTGGCGGAGCCTGGCGACCGCGCTGGATGATTTCCACCCCGCCGAGTTTGAAGTGAAATTTGCTCCTGATGAGAAGTTGCTCTGGTTCACATTCCAGCGGCATACCGGGGAGAAGTTGTTGGCCGTTTGGATTGATGATGCCTGGACGAACCCCGGCGTCATCGATGCGCGAAGTGCGATTACGCTTCCCCATAACCGCGCTCAACAGGCCTGGATCGTCGATCTCATGAACGGCACGGAACAGGAACTCGAACTCGGGCGAGAAAACGAAAGCACTGTCATTCCGGGAATTCGAATCAAAAATTACCCCACGATCATTCGCTTCATTCAATGATCGAACCGGAGTCATGGAATGGACCGACGCAGAGTCTTGAAGGGAATTGGCAGCATGATCGGATTTTCAAGCCCCGTGGGAGTCGGATTGCTTCGCGGAGGAGAACCGGCGGAGCCGCCAGATGTAATCCTCAATGCCGCTGAGGCCGCATCCGCGTCGAACGCGAGTATCGATCCCGGTGCTCTGGACATTCGCAAGCTGAGCCAGCATTTCAAGGAGTCGAATGACAACATTGCACCCTGGATGTTTTTCCCGCGCGATAACATTCAATCCCTCACCACGGCGACCCATCCGGGATATGTCACGCTGCGCGACGCGGGAAAAGGGACCGATATCAAAGGCATTTTGGAGAAGCCGATTGCCATTGATGAATTCCCGCTACCGTGGGAGTTTCACCTCGGGCTTGCCCCGACGGGCTACGGATGTTGTGGCGGCGACAATTGGGCGATGGGACTGAACCTGGCCGTCACATTTTCTGATCCGTCCAGATGGCCCGAGGACCGGACCGAGTTGCCTCCTGAGACGCATACGTTGCAGGTCTTCGTTGTGCACCTGAGCAGCCCGGACCTGGCTGCCAGTGAATTGAACTACTATGACCCGGGACACGAAGCCTTCCTGGTCTATGGCCGAGGCGATCTGGGGCGCGAAGTTGTCGGCAACTGGAAGGTGCCCTACCTCTGGCAAGGATATCCCACTGCCCCGTGGGATCGCACCGGCGGGCCGGCCAGCCTCACCTTAAGTTTTCGCGTGAAAGTCGCGAGTCCCACTGCGCTGGAGATTGGTTTCTTCGGTGGAATGATTGGTTTCCCGCATCCGGGTTGGAGAATGAAGACCCTGGACCTTTCCCGGTTCGGGAAAATAACCGGAATCTGGGAGATCGGCCCCATCGTTTCACTTGACCGCTGGATTCCTGATGTTTTGGCCCACGATCTGGGGCTGAGCTTGAAGGCTCCTCTTCAGCCACCCCGACCCTCCGGTGATTTCCTGGTGGACTACGGCATCTTTTTTGGGACCGGGCTAAAGAATCTGGAGCACATGTCGGACGATTTTGATGATCCCGTTCCGCTCGCAAAGTGGTATCACGAGGCGAAAGCCATTATCGAGACATTCTCGCACCCAGGATATTTGACGGCGACATTTATGGGCACTTCAACCGATGCGTGGGGAATGTGCTCAACCGCCATCGGCCAATTGGTTGAACTGAAGGATTCGGAGCCCTTTTCCGGATATGAGATGGAGATTTCTTACATTCCCCCGGACATTGAAATCCCGTGGAACGTTTATATGTCATCGATCATTCTCTACGATGAGCGGGGCCGGAAGGTGGGCGCGGAAAACCTGGCGCCGGGTGCGGAAGTCCATCCCGACTTTAATTGGCACCCGGGAGTAATGTACGTCCCCCGCCTAGGCCGCCACCGATTCTCCAACCATACGCCGGATTTGGATAAGGAGGAGAACAGGAACGATCCCGTATTCGTGGAATTTGCATCCGAGGTGCCGGAGTCAATCCTTTCCCATCGGCCCATTTTCATGCTGCTTCAAATCATTGACTCCTCGCACATTCGGATTGGCTTTAAGGCCAACGAACTGGATCCCTGGTTCCTCTCCAAACCCTTCGATACAACCACGCGCTTCGGCAGGATCGGAAAATTCCTGGCCCATCCGTGTCTGACTGTCACCATGTCGGCCGGCGTAGAAAAAGGCTGGGGCATCGGAAATTATCCCCACTACCCACAAGTGTGTCTCGATTATGTTCGTTTCCGTTACGGTCTTTCGACCGAGCGTTAAGACTCGCTTAAAGGCGGTCTTCGGAAGCCGTGGCGGCTGCCACCCCGGGGCTATAACCTGAATCAGGAATGGAGGAGCCAATGGATCGTCGAAGAATGTTGCTGAGTATGAGCAGTCTTACAGCGTCGTGGCAATCGAAGTTATGGGGCCGATTCTCCCCGGCCGCTGGTGGGAAAGAGCATGATTCCGATACGGCAACACCCGGCGTTGACGCGGCCTTGAACCCTTCCGCGCCGAATTCGCAAACCGGCGGTCCTGACATCCGCAAACTCACCCAACATTTCTTTACGGAGGACTTTTCACCCTGGATGTTCATTCCGCAGGACAACATCAAGATGCTTTCCACCACGGAACACCCGGGGTTTGCGACGATCATGCACGGCGACAAAGGGCAGGACATCAAGGGCATTCTGAGGGACCCGATCAAAATCGGGGACTACCCCCTGCCCTGGGAGTTTCATCTGGGGATAGCGGGCGAAACATATATGCGCCCCTTCAATCAGGCTGTGGGGCTGAACCTGGCATTGACGTTTTCCGATCCCTCGACGTGGCCCAAAGACCGGACGCAGCTTCCGCCCGACACGCATGTCTTTCAGCTTTTAAACGCCCACCTGCGCGGTCCGCAAATCGGGAGTGGCCCATGGAATTACTACGCGTCCGAATATCCCAGTCCACCGGACGGGATTCAAGATGGGCATGGCGGCGACCCATACGTGGCGCCCAGCACGCCGCCCAAAATCGGCGAGGTCTGGGTCCTTTATGGCAGGGGAGATGTGGACCCAACGGTGCTGGGAGATTGGCGGATACCTTACAACTGGATTGGCTGGCCGAATGGACGCTGGCCGGATCACCCGTCCGGCCTGCTGAGCCACAGCTTGAACTTCCGCGTCAAGGTTCTCAACTCCACACAGATCGAGGTCGGGTTCACCGGCGGGCTGCAAGGCGAGCCCCATTTGGGTTGGAGAATGCGGACGATGGATGTCTCGCGCTTCGGAAACATCACGGGGATTTGGGAGATCGGCCCGCTCATCGCCCTCGACGGGTGGCTTTCGGAGGACTTACCCAAAGAGCTCGGTATAAGCACCACTCCCGCCCTCGCGGTCTCTGATCCTTCGAACATTTATATGGTGGACTATGCGGCCTTTTTTGGCGCCAACACTGAGAACTTTGACCATTTTTCGGATGATTTTGACATTCCCGGATTCTCCTCCAAGTATTATCACGAGGCCGCCGCCATTGTTGACACCTACACACATCCGGACTACTTGACCGTGACACTCCTGCCGCAGGCCTCTGCCATTTGGGCCATGTGCCCCACCGCTTACGGTACGGGCCAGCTTGACCTGACCGGGGACTTTCACGGTTTCGAGGTGGAAATTGGCTGGATCCCTCCTGACGAAAAGCTATTCCCATGGAGGAACTTCCTCACTTCCTTCTCCATGTGGACGGAGAGCGGCAGATCGGTGGGATACGGGACGCCGCCCGGAGGCGGTTGGACGCCGGGAGTCGAGTATGACGACATTGAAAAGCGCGTCAAATTCTTCAGCTCGTACAGCGTCGAGGGAATCAACCTCAAGTCACTCGATATTAAGTTTGAGCCGGAGATTCCCCAGTCGATTCTCGCGCACAAGCCCATTCACATGCTGATGCAGATTCCCGACCCGTCGCACTTGCGCATGGGCTTCAAGGCGAATAAGAGCGACCCTTGGTACCTCTCCAAGCCCTTCGATGTGACGAAGGTCTTTGGCGAGAAGCTCGGAAAAATTGATCCCCTCATAGCTTTCTGGGGCGGCGTGTCGAAAGGATCATCCGGAGGGTGCAAGGGCATCGGGAATTACCCGCGATACCCGCAATTCCTCATCGATTACGCGTACTTTCGCAAGGGAATCTCCACGCCCAGGTAGGACCCGCCCAGGAGGAGGAACTCATGGACCGTCGAAACATGTTGCTGGGACTGGGCAGCCTGACTGCCACCTGGCAATCGAAATTGTGGGGGCGATTCTCACCGCACGCTGGTGAAAAGGTCGCAGCGGCGAATGCGGCTCCTACACTTCGCCTCCCCGCACAAGACTCACAGGCCGGGAGTGGCCCGGATATCCGCAAGCTCAGCCAGCATTTCTTCAGCAAGACCAACGACATTTCGCCATGGCGGTTTATTCCCGAGGACAACATCAAATCTCTCTCCACCACAACTCATCCGGGATTTGTGAGTATTCAACACGGTGACAAAGGAAAAGACCTCAAGGGAATATTGAAAGACCCCATCAAGATTGATGATTACCCCCTGCCCTGGGAATTTCATCTGGGCCTTGCCGGGGAGACCTACATGCTCCCCTGCAATCAGGCGGTGGGCGTGAATTTGGCGTTGACCTTCTCCGATCCATCCACTTGGCCAAATGACCGGGCGCAATTTCCTCCCGAAACGCACACCTTACAACTGCTCCAGGCGCATTTACGCGGCCCGCAGATTGAGAGCGGCCCGCTCAACGGTTACCGGCCCGCATTCGAAAGTCCTCCGGACGGAATCCGGAACCAGCATGGCGCCGATCCCTACGTGAAACCCACCATCCCGAAAAAGTCCGGAGAATTGTGGGTACTCTTCGGAAGAGGCGACCTTGACCCGAGCGTCATGGGAAATTGGAAAATCCCTTACACCTGGGTGGGATACCCTGAAGGCGCCTGGGGAGACCATCCTGGTGGCTTGCTGAGCCACAGCTTAACTTTTCGCGTTCGCATCGTCAGCCCCACGCAAGTGGATGTCGGCTTCTTTGGCGGTCTGCAAGGTGAGCCCCATCTCGGCTGGCAAATGCGAACTTTCGATGTCTCGCGCTTCGGCAAAATCACCGGCATCTGGGAAATCGGTCCGGTGATCGCGCTGGACCGCTGGCTGGCCGATGACCTGCCGGGCGAGTTGGGCATCAGTGCTTCCCCACCCTTCAAGGTGTCGGATCCAACCAAGACTTACATGATCGACTACGGGGTATTCTTTGGCGCCAATGCGGAGAACTACGACCATTGGTCCGATGATTTTGACATCCCCGGCTTCCCTTCTCCGAAGTGGTTTCACGAGGCCGGCGCTATTACGGACACCTACACGCACCCGGGCTACTTGACGGTTACGCTCCTCCCACAGAGCCCGCCCATCTGGGCAATGACGCCCACCGCCTACGGCCAGGGCCAGATTGATTTGACCCAAAACCAGGATTTTCCCGGCTGGGAGATGGAGGTCGCTTTCATTCCCCCCGACCCTGAAATCCATCCCTGGAAAGTAATGATCGTCGGATGGTCGGTGTGGACAGAGAGTGGACGGTCAGTTGGCTACGGGTACCCGCCCGGTGGCGGCTGGATGCCGGGCGTCGAGTATCTCCCCAAAGAAAAAAGGTTCAGAATCAACAGCGACTACGCGCTGGAGGGAATCCAGGCGAAAAGCTTTGATTTGGTTTTCGACCCCGAAGTGCCGCAATCCCTCCTGAGCCATAAGCCGCTCTACATGCTGTCTCAAATCCTCGACGCCTCCCATGTGCGGCTGGGATTTAAGGCTCGCAAGGAAGACCCGTGGCATCTTTCCAAGCCTTTTGATGTAACCAAGGTTTGGAGCGAAAAGATTGGGAAATTCGATCCCGCTCGGGGGTTCTGGGGAGGCGTGTCATCGGATGAAGGAGGCCCGGGAATCGGAAATTACCCTCATTACCCGCGATTCCTTTTCGACTACGTGTACTACCGGAAGGGACTTTCGACGCCAAGGTAGAAAGTGGGTTATGGATATACCAAGCAAACAAACGAGAGCTCGCCGCAAATCGATAGCGATTTTCCGACGAGCTGCCGGGTGTAGCTCTTTCGGTCTCCTGCTTGCGCTGTCCTTCGGCAGTCCTTTTGCTTCCTCGCAAGATCAGAAACTGACGTATGATCTCGATGTCGAGCGCGCGAAGCAACCTAAGCCCCCGCCCTCCAACCGGGTTGTGGGCATCGACATCGATCGATTTGTCGGCGACCCGCTCCTGTCACCGGTCCACGTGGTCGAGGATGCTATTTTCGAGCGGTCAATTCTCCGTCACGGTGACCCCTATCACCCTGGCGACCGGGGCGCCGTGCTGGAATACTGGAAAGACATTGCCCACGCAACGCTGCTTAGCGGAATGCGCACACCCTTGACGCAAAACGCTGACGAACAATTCTGGTACGTGGAAAGCGGCAAAGGGACGCTCGACAACAGACATGGATACTGGGACCTGCACAACGGCGTAGGCATCCTGATTCCGCCGAACGTCCGGCATCGAATCACCAACACAGGTGACGAGCCTATCGAAATGATCGCCCTGAACTTCGCGCCCGCTGCGGACGCGCAGCCGGGCAAGGAAATCCGGGTGCGCGACGTCCACCTTCTCACCTTGCCGAAGGAAGGGGCCCACTGGAACTATTTCGGCGCCGATCTTTTCTGGCCGAGCGACGGCCTGGGCTCGCATGAGGTCTTTACCGTGGTCTTCATGCCCCCCTGTCCATCGCCGAGCCGCACGCCCACTTGCCGGAGTCCGCCGAGGTTTGGATCAAACTGCTGCCCGACTCGGCCTACCTGACCCTCGGCAGCGAGGTTCGGGAAATGCCTCCCCACACCGCCATGCTCTCGCCGCCGAATTCGCAAACCGTGCATGCGGTGATGAACTTGTCAAAGGACAAGACCCAGACCTGGCTCTACATCGACCATTATGAGTTTCCCATCGGCTCGCGCCCCAATCGGCCGTATGTTGAGCCCAAGGTTTTGACGAGCGCGCCATGATCCGTGCATCGAGAACGGGGATTTGGCCGGGCGTCTCCTGCCTGGTGCTTCTGAGCCTAGATTTATTGGCTGCTGCCGAACGGACCAAAGCGCAAGACAGCTCGCAAAACCCGCTCGCCAGCGACGCCGCAGCGGTCAAGGCCGGTGAATCAACGTATGAAGCAAATTGTTCTTTATGCCACGGTGCAAAGGGCAAGGGCGGCCGCGCGCCCAGGCTGGCGGACTCCGATGATATTCGGGATATGAAGGATCAGGAGATTTTCGCGGTAATTCAGAAAGGAGTTCCCGACACCGAAATGGCCGGTTTCCCCCTGAGCCAGCACCAAATCTCTGACCTCGTGGCGTTCATCCGCAATCTCAACGCCTCGGCCTATCAACAGAATGTATCTGGAGACTTTGCCTCCGGCCAGAAATTATTCTACGGAGCAGCGGGATGCGCGAGCTGCCACATCATCGCGGGAAAGGGTGGCCTGGTCGGCCCCGACCTTTCCAACATTGGGGCGGAGCGCTCCCTCGCCCAACTCACGGAAGCCCTTCGCAACCCCGGCGCCGGCGCCACTCCCCGTTATCGGCATGTGCGAGCCCTCACACGCTTGGGACAAAGCATCGACGGGATCATGAAGAACGACAGTACTTACTCCATTCAGATTCTCGATTTGAACGGAAATTATCATTTGCTGCTCAAAAGTGATTTGCAGGAGATTATCTATTTCAAGGAACCACTGATGCCCGCAACCACCTTGGCGGAAAAGGATTTTCAGAACCTGTTGGCTTACCTGAGCCGGCAGGTAGTTCAATTGGGCGCGAACCAGCAGACAGAACCGGAGGAAAGGATCTATTAATGAATTGGAAGGTTCTCGCCAGCCTCTTGCTGGCTTTGCCTCTTTTTGGCGGAGTCGCGTATCTCGATATCACCAAGGTCCCTGCTGATAACTGGCTCAGCTACTCGGGGGATTATTCCGGCCGCCGGTTCAGCGCGCTGGCTCAAATCCGAGCGGATAACGTCGGTTCCCTCGTGCCGCAGTGGGTCTTTCATGCGCCCGGCGCCGTGCGGCTGGAAGTGACACCCATCGTTGTGAACGGCGTCATGTATATCAGCAACAGCAATGAGGTTTACGCGCTCGACGCCGGCACCGGACGGTCCCTGTGGCACTACAAATTCAGCGGCGCAAGGAAGTCAGACTACAACCGCGGCGTTGCGGTTCTGGACAACCGGCTCTTTTTTGTCACAAGCGATACCCATCTCGTCGCGCTGCAAGCAACCACCGGCGCTCGCTTATGGGATGTGCAATATGCGGATCCGGACAAATTCTATTCAGCAACCCTGGCGCCATTAGCCATCAATGGAAAAATCGTTGTGGGGGTGAGTGGGGGCGATTGCGGCGCGCGCGGTTTCATCGACGCTTACGATGCTGCCACAGGCAAACGCGCGTGGCGCTTCTGGGCCGTTCCCGATTCAGCCGACCCGGCGGCGGCTTCCTGGGGCGGCCATCCCTCGGGCGGGGCAACCTGGATGACCGGCACCTACGATCCCGAGCAAAACCTGGTCTTCTGGACAACCGGAAATCCGGGCGACGCCTTTTATGGCCGCGGCCGCCCCGGCGACAATCTCTACAGCGATTGCGTGCTTGCCCTCGACCCTGACACCGGAAAGCTGAAGTGGCACTTTCAATTCACCCCGCACGACACGCACGATTGGGACGCAGAGGAAATCCCCGTCGTGATTGATGCCAACTTCGGAGGAAGCGCGCGAAAGTTGCTGGCGCAGGCGAACCGCAACGGATTCTTCTATGTGTTGGACCGCACGAACGGAAAGATCCTGGTGGGCAAACCGTTTGTCGATAAACTGACCTGGGCGCGAGGCATCCTTCCCGGCGGCCGCCCGGAGGAGATACCGGGCACAGAACCGACGCCGGAGGGAAATCTGGTTTGCCCGGGAAACGTCGGCGCCACCAATTGGTTTTCCCCGTCCTACAGCCCCGACACTGGCCTCTTCTATGTCAATGCCATTGAAACGTGCGATTACTATTTCAATTCCACGCGCGCTGCGGAAGCAGGAGGGTGCAGCAATGGAACGGGGATCATCCGCCAGGCGCCACACACCGGAAATTTTGTTTTGCTCGCCATCGATATTCAGACGGGCGCAATTCGCTGGAGAATTCCCCTGGTAAGCGGAGAAGATGATTACATCAGTTCCATGCCGGGAACCCTGGCGACCGCCGGGAAGCTCGTCTTTTTTGGCGACGATGCCGGTTACTTTGCCGCCGCCAACGCCCAGGACGGGAAAATTCTTTGGAGCTTCCAAACCGGACAGATGATTACTGCCTCCCCGATGACTTACGCGGTCGAGGGGAGACAGTTCGTTGCTCTCGCCAGCGCGACGGACGTGTTTACGTTCGCATTGTTTCAACCCGCGGTTCCGCTGAGCCCACCGGTGGTTCGGGAGATCGATAGGTAGAATAAATACTCCGACTTTGTGCGAATGGGTATTAACATGCTTGGTCCCACAAAGGGGTCTGGAAGGGACCCCTCACCCGGCCTCCTCCGTCGGCCACCCTCTCCCCTCGGAGAGGGAAAAACCATTTTGCGCGCGTCGCACATAGGAAATCTTCTTCCCTCTCCCGTGGGGAGAGGGTGGCCGACGGAGGAGGCCGGGTGAGGGGTTTCTTCGACGCACGCTGGACAGCCCTGGGACTCGCACTTCAGAACTGCAAGCTTGTGCTGCCACCTCGGCGAAGCCGGGGCATCTCCCAGCGGATTAGGGAGGAACAAAATGAAAGTACCTGCCATTTTCGAACGTACATCGCGCCGTCAGGGAGTCGCGCGCCTCGCCGGACCGGCACTTTCATGCGTTTTCCTGACGATTGCCGCCGGCATCTCGCTTTGGGCGCAGTCCCCGGGCGAGGTCATCCGATTGTCGAGCGCGATCGATGCGATTGTTCCCGCGAGCACCAGGGCCGAGCAAGTCGCCGATGGATTCGGGTTCATCGAAGGTCCTATTTGGATTCACGACGGCTACCTGCTGTTCAGTGACATCCCACGGAATGTGATCATGAAATATAGCCCGGACGGCAAGGTCACGATTTTTCGCCGGTCCAGCGGATACGGCGGCGTGGTCCCGGCGGGCGCCATCTGGGGCTCGAATGGACTCACGCTCGATCGGCAAGGAAGGCTGACCATCTGCGAACACGGAAACCGCCGCGTGACGAGGCTGGAGAAAGACGGATCGATTACCGTAATGGCAGACCGTTTCGAAGGCAAGCGTCTCAACAGCCCCAACGATCTGGTCTATAAATCGGATGGCTCGCTTTACTTCACCGATCCTCCCTTCGGCCTTCAGAAAACCTTTGACGACCCGGCACGGGAACTGCCGTTCAGCGGCGTCTATCGGGTAAAAGACGGCAAGGTGCAATTGCTCGTGAAGGATCTCACCGCGCCCAATGGCCTGGCTTTTTCTCCCGATGAGCGATATTTGTATGTCGCCAACACCGGACCGACCAAGAAGCTTTGGATGCGATATGAGGTGAAGCCCGATGGGACGCTGGGTGCGGGCGAGGTCTTCTACGACGTCTCCAACGTCAAGGAGGATGGAGTCCCCGATGGAATGAAAGTTGACCGCGCGGGAAATCTCTACTGCAACGGCCCGGGAGGATTTTGGATCTTCTCCCCCCAAGGCGAGCACCTGGGAACGATCCGGCTTCCGCCGCTTTCCGCCAATTGCAATTGGGGGGACGCCGACGGCAAAACGCTCTACATGACCGCCGGCACTGCCTTGTATCGCATCCGGCTGAAGATCGAGGGGATCAGGCCGTGATTGTGTTTAGGTGTTAAAATAGCGTATTATTCTTGACAAATTGTCGATCTATATGCTATCGATAGTTATCTAAAGAACTCAGTGGAATGAGCCCGTGCCATGCATGTCTGGCGCTCAAAACCAAGGGCTCCCTTAAATCCTACGGACCGAAGAATCCTCCGTGTCCTCGATCTCGTGGAGTGTAAACTCGGCGAGCGCCTCACGGCCGACAACTTGGCAGCGGAGGTGGGGTTGAGCGGGTCCCACCTCAAACATTTGTTTCGAACGCAGACCGGGCTAACGCTTAAAGCTTACGTTCGCGAAGCCAGAATGAGTATGGCGCGATCAATTCTTCTCGAAGGCAAGCTGGCGGTAAAGGAGACTGCCTCTAAGTGCGGCTATTCGAGCCCTGAAAACTTTACTAAGGAGTTCAAGCGGGGTTTCGGAAAGTCCCCGTCACTCTATCGGCGCAGCACAGTTTGCTAAGAAATAGCTCTTTTTTCCACGATTTATATCTTGGCAGTTACCCCCCCTAGCGATACGTTGGGTGTCGGACTTGGTTTGTATTATGCCGAGAAGGGAGGAGGGAACCCAATGATTCAATTCAGGTGGGCCAAACTCAGTTTTGCTGTCGTTGTGTTGAGCAGCGTCCTCGGTTTTGCATCCGCCAGGGCGCAGATTGATTGTATGTGTCAAAACGCAGGCTACAACCAACAGGGCCCGACGCTATCTTGCGTGTACATTGGGCCGTGCGATGACTGCGATGGAGACTACTGTGAAACTGACAATTGTGGGGGAAATGGCTGCGCAAGTGGGTATTACCAGTATTGTGTGAACCCAGATTACATTTGCGACCAGCAGACGACCGGGCGCTTCAACGGTTACTGCGGTTGAGGGATACAAGGCTGCTGCTGGCGGGTTGGCCGTCCGAGTGGCGGATTCCGGGTAAGCGATCGCTCAGCACCCGACGGGCGGTGGATTTGGCAAACCAGATGACCCAAGCGCCAGGAGATGGCGCTTCACATGAGGTGAACCTCAATGATGAAAAAAGTGATCCGGTTAGCACTCGTGGCGGCCTGCTCGGTCGCCGCCTTTCTGGTAGTAAAAGGACGGACACTACACGCGCAGCACCCGGCTCTGAAACCTTTTACTGCCTACATGGTTTTAAGCCTGATTCCTCCAAATCAAACAAATCCCTCGGAAGAAACACATTACACGACATCGCTTTTCAGCGATGGCTCAAGCGCGAAGATTTGGATGAGGCAGGCCCCGGACGGCGCCTGGAAGGCACGCACGGATGTTGTGAACGTTTCGGCCAAAACTATGTTCACCGTCGACTCGTATACGAATTCCATAACCACCGTTGCTATGAATGAGAGAGCGGGCAATTCCCATGGAGTGGTGCAGGCGGGCGAGTGCCTGGCCAACCCGTCGCTGCCGCACTCGCAGTTGCTCGGCTACGATGTGGTTGAAATTGACGCCCACATGCCGGCGGCTTCACTGCAGGGCATTTCGGTGGCAAAGTGGGAAGCACCATCGCTGGACTGTTTTCCTCTTCGCGAAGTCTACACGATAACTCGACGAGATGGCTCGGTGTGGCAAAACGTACATGAGGCGCAGATCGTTATCGAAGGCGAGCCACCGGCTTCACTCCTCACCCCGCCCGCCTCCGGGTACGTCGAACGTTCGCCTTCGGAGAGAGCGGCCGAGTTCGAGCGCAGGTACCCACGCCATCGCGCCTACAGCGACGCAGCGGCCAATCAGGCAGATCAGAATTATCATCGCGCGCGGCAGGAAAACCAGTAACTCCGACTCAGTTTTCGGATTAAACCAGTGAAACCGGCAGAGAAGTCAGCCCGTGGATGGTGATGTCGCGGCGCCAGTTGAGACTTTCATTTTCCAGGCGCATGCTCGGGCAGCGCTGAATAAGCAACTTGAGCGCAATCTGGCTTTCGAGTCGCGCCAGCGGCGCGCCCAGGCAAAAGTGAATGCCGCTGCCAAAGGCCACGTGGTAGTTGTCGCGCCGCGTGATGTCCAGCCGGTCCGGGTCAGGAAACTGCTCCGGGTCGCGGTCGGCGGCGCCCAGCATGGCGGCGACCAGTTGCCCCTTGCGGATTTTCATTCCTCGCAACTCAACATCGTCCGTGGCGATTCGCCATTGGCGATGAATCGGCCCATCGTAGCGCAGCAATTCCTCCGTGGCAGCGAGCATCAGCGACGGGTCGTTTCGCAGCAACAACATCACATCGGGATTACGCAGTAGCGCCAGCACCGCATTGCCGATGAACGTCATGGTGGTCCCATATCCCGCGAGCAGCAGCGTGACGCAAACCGACAGTAATTCCGCTTCGTTCATCAGGCTGCCCTTGTCTTCCGCCGTGGCGAGCGCGGTCACCAGGTCATCCTGCGGCTCGCTCCGACGCAGGGCGATCAATCGACGGAAATATTCCCGCAGCTCCAGCAGGCTGCCCTGCGCGCCGAGCGCGAGTTCGCTGATTACGCGGCCAGTACCCACGAATGCCGTGATGTCCTCCGCCCATTTTGCGAACCGCTCGCGGTCCTCTACGGCAACACCCAGCATGTGAGCAATCACCGTGGTGGGAATCAGGAAGGAAAAGTCGCCGATGACGTCCATCTTCTCCTTGCACAAAGCCTTGTCGACTAATTCGTTCACCAAGCTCTCGACTTGCGGCGCCTGGGCCTCCACTCTTCTGGGGGTAAATGCCTTGTTGAGCAGGCCACGAATGCGCGTGTGATCCGGCGGGTCGGAATTGATCAGGCCCTGCTTGAAATGATCTTCGAATGGACGCATTTCATCGCGAATCTGCTCGGGCAACTGGCTCAGGAAGCTGCTCATTCTTCCCACATTGGAAAATTTCTGAGGGTCACGCAGCATGCTGACGACATCCGCATAGCGAGTCAGAAGCCAGCCGCCCCATTGCGGACTCCAATGGACAGGCTCATAGCTCCTGAGCTGTTGGTAGGTTGGGTAGGGATCGGCGTAGAAGGCATCGGACCCCAGATCGGGCTCAACCCACGTGTCGTTCACTGCACCCACAATGACCTCCCTCGTCGCTAATACGTCCCCAGCGGCAGCACCTGATCCGGCACAAAACGCTTTTCCGTCCGCATGGGCGCCTTGTCCGCCTCCATTTCCGCGCGCTGATAAATGGGATAAGATTTTGGATCCAAGTCGCGCGGAGAAATGTCCACGGCCGTGCTTCCCCGGAATTTCACCGTGTAAACTTTCCCGTCAATCGTGTACTTGTCGGTTTCCTCGTGAATCGGAAACTCCAGGCGGATCTCGTCCATCGGCTTCAGGCTGTCGAATATCTCGTATCGGCCGGTCATCGCGGGATTCACGGGTTTGCCGTTCA
>JASHTO010000770.1 GCA_030040515.1 Terriglobia bacterium | reverse complement strand
ATTCCTTGACGTAATAGTCCCACTCGCAGAAAGCGTTGAGCGCCACAATGTCCCAGACATCCAGCTTTGAGCCCTTCGCGCGCAAGCCCTCCACAATGCCTTTCAGCTCCTCGCGATATTGCGTTTCGATGTGCGGCCACATCATGTTTTTCGCGGCCTCGCGGAAAAAATTCCAGTCGTGGCGCCCGCTGTGCGTCTGCTCGAGCACCACCACCTTCTCCGCATCCTCGATCTCCTGAGCAAGCAGGTAGCCGTGCTGAAATCCCAGGTCGAACGGCGCGCCCTCAAGGTGGACGTAGGTCCAGCCATTTTGAACAGGCCTTCGGAAAGCTCCTTTCATATGCGCGTCGGGGCTTGCTCCTTGAGCCTCCAAGGAAAGCGCGCCCGCCATCAGAAGGATACCGGTCATCAGAGCTGCTAATTGTCGCATTCAACTCTCCAAGACATCGTCCGGGCCTCGACGAAGCCCTTCGAATGACGGTGCATCGAGGGCGATTATACATCTTCTTATTGAGGTCGTTTAAGCCCCCTCGACCAATTTTGCGATTCACATTCCATCTCGATTTCATCGAAGTCTACGCTCTCCCCGCGTTACAATCTCCGCATGCGGACAAACTTCGCATTCGGCCGCTCCGAACTGCTGCTCGATTTGCCGGAAGGCTGCAATTACCGCGTGCTGGAAGCGCGCGCGGCGGTTCCGCTGCACGATCCCGCCGCTGCCATCGCGCAGGCTCTCGACGCGCCCATCGAAGGTCCTCCGCTTTCCGAGTTGGCACGCGGCAAACGCACTGCCGCGATCGCAGTTTGCGACATCACCCGGCCGGCGCCCAACCGCGAAGTGCTTCCTCCCCTGCTCGCGCGTCTCGAGGCTGCCGGAATTCCTCGCGATGGCATCACCATTCTGATCGCCACCGGCCTTCACCGTCCCGCCACCGAACCCGAGATTCGCGAGATTTGCGGCGAAGAAACCGCGGCGCATTACCGCGTGTTGAACCACCACGCCCGCGAGCTTGGCGAGCATCGTGCCCTGGGAATCACTGCCTCGGGCACACCTGTGTATATTGACGAGCGCTTCGTTTCCGCCGGCCTGCACATCACCCTCGGATTCATCGAGCCGCACCTGATGCTGGGCTACTCGGGCGGGCGAAAACTGGTCGCTCCGGGACTTGCCGCGCAGGAAACCATCAAAGTGCTGCATAGCCCGCGATTCATGCGCGATGCGCGCGCCGTGGAGGGCTCGATTGAGGACAATCCCCTGCACCGCGAGCTGCTGGAAATCGCCCGCCTGGCGCGGCACGACTTCATGGTGGATGCGGCGCTCGGCCGGGGCACTCCGCGCCGGCCTATCGCCGCAGTTTTCGCGGGTGAGCCCGTGGCCGCTCACCGCCGGGGAGTGGAATTCGTATCGCGCGTCATGCTGGAATCCCTCGATCAACCGGTCGACGCCGTCATCACTTCGGCGGCGGGTTATCCGCTCGACCTGACGTTTTACCAGGCCGTGAAAGGCGTGACCGCGGCTGCGCACATCCTGAAGCCGGGAGGAAAGATCCTGCTGCTCGCCGCCTGCGAGGAAGGCGTGGGCGGCGCGGAATTTGCCCGTATACTCGCCGAGGGCCTGCCCGACCGCATTTTCATGGAGAAAATTGCGGGCGCACCGGTGTCCATCGATCAGTGGCAACTCGAAAAGCTAGCGCTCGTCACCACCCGAGCCGAGGTTTTGTACTATGTGCCGGGGCTGCCGCGCGAATATTACTCCACGCTTTGGGGAAAGTCCTTCGTGAGCCCTGAGGCAGCGGTCCACGCGCTACTCGGGTCTCTCCACCCGGGCGCGCACATCGCAGTCATCCCTGAAGGCCCATACGTCTTGGCGCGATGCGAGGCTTTGGATTACGCGGTCCATTGATCTTTTCGTGGATTTCACTTCCTGTCTGCCCACGTTCGCCAAATAGCCGGAATATTGATCAGCAGATTCAAGGCGCCGCCGGCCACAACTCCCGCCGCCGCGGCGTTCGCAACTCCGCCGTCCAGTGCCATCCACAGGCCCGTCACCACGCAATTCAGGCCAGCGCCGGGAATACAGATGCTCTCATACCTCGCCAGACGCCGCCACACTCCCGGATTGGATGCAGGAGTCCGCGCTGACCGGAAGGTGAAGGCTTCACTCCAGAAAAAATTGTTGAGCAGCGCGACCTCGATCGCCAGCGGGAGTGCGGGTGTAGGGTGCCAACCCGCTTTTTTCACGAGAAAAACAAAAAGTGCGATGTCGATCATGGCGCCGGCGAGCGCCACCGCACCGTAGCGAATCCAACTCCACAATTGACCGGTGCCCACCGCCAGCCGCAGCAGATGCTGGAGGTATTCAAGGTACTGGCGAGCACCCAGCTTCGATGCGCCCTTCTCACGCTCCTGAAAAACATACGGAACTTCCACCAGATTCTTGTAGTGCGCCTTGGCAATGATCTCGAGCAGGATCTTGTACCCCAGGGGATTCAGTTGAGCGTTTTCTAGCGCTGATTTCCGGATCATAAACAGGCCTGACATGGGGTCGCCCACGGAGGCGAGCTTGAGCGGCAGCACGGTGGCGGCCATGTGCGTTGCGGTGCGGGAAATCATGCGGCGCACCCACGTCCAGTCGGAAGTGCCGCCGCCCGCGACGTAGCGGCTGCCGATGGCAAGGTCCGCTCCCTCGCGGATTGCCTTCGCGAGCGGCGCAAGCACTTCCGGCGGGTGCTGCAAGTCCGCGTCCATCACCGCCCACACGTCGCCGCGCGCCGTCACGCCGCCATCGAGCACGGCGGTTGCCAGTCCCAACCGCCCGGGCCGCCGAAGTATCCTCACGGGGACTTCGCCGGCGAGAGCTTCCACGCGCTCCGCCGTCCCATCGGCGCTCGAGTCATCCACCACCACGATCTCGAATTCCTCGCTCACGCTTCGCAGTGCCGCCGCCGCGCGCCGAAGCGCCTCCTGAATCACGGCCGCTTCGTTGTAAGTGGGAATGATGACGGATATCATGCGCGCCGCCCGCAAAATCAAGGGAAGAAGCGTGAAGTGATGTTGCTCCCCTCCCCTTGCAGGTTTTCAGATTTCATCCTTCATACTTCAGCCTTCACACTTCCATACTTCAGTCTTATTTAGCGAGACTAATTCGGTAAAGCCCTGCCCCGTGCGGCTCGATCCTGGGAGCGAACGTGGCGTCAAACACGCCCAGGTCTTTTCTCTCCCAGAGGTCGCGGACCGCGCACTTGCCATTCAAGCCTAGGTCTTTCCATGCCACGCTCACTTCCGCCGGCGCGTTGTCGCCCACATTGAAGACCGCGAGATATTTGTCGCGGCCTTCTGAAGCGTCGGCCGCCCAGGCCACCTGGTCCCCGTGAGTGAACAATTCGCGATTGTGCGAGCTGTGCTGATCTACGGCCAGCACTTCCGGATTGGTCAGCTCCGCGAGTGTGGCAGCATCCAGCGAGGTCAATTCCCCGCCCATCATCAGCGGCGAGCGGAAAATCATCCACAGGCTCAGGTGCGTGCGAACCTCCGCCGGAGTGAAGCGCGACACCCGCTCGGGGTCATTGAAGCCCTGCACACACACGTGGCCGAGGGGCAGCATATCGGCGTCGGGCCAGTGATTGGCTTCGATGTAGGGCGCCCAGGCGCGGCAGAGGTCGAAATGCTCCTTCAGCGATTTCCAGTTGTCCCAAAAATCTCCGGAAATCCGCCACAAATTGGCGTTTTCCCTAAGGTGCGCAACTTCGTCAAGGGGCGTGGCGCCGGGCGAGAGGCTCAGTACGATGGGCCGCCCCGATTTCACGATGGCTCGGTGCAGTGCCGCGATTTCCCCCGCGTGGTAGTGGTCGCGCGCCGGCTTGTTCGCCCAGCTCATGTCGTCAGCCTTGATGTAGTCCACGCCCCACTTGGCGTATAGCGCCACAATGGAATCGTAATAGGCCTGGCCCGCGGGCTTGCTGGCGTCAATTCCATACATCGCCGTCGACCACCCGCAGGGATTTGCCTCGTCCACGATGTCGCGCGCGTGCGCGGAAGTCCCCAGAATCGGCAGATTCTTCGTTACCGCCGCGCGCGGAATTCCCCGCATGATGTGAATTCCGAACTTCAGCCCCTTGCTGTGAATGTAATCCGCCAGGGGCTTGAAGCCCTGCCCGTTCGCGGAAGAAGGAAAGCGATTGGGAGCGGGGATCAATCGGCCGTACTCATCCATGTTGTACTCCCACTTCTCCTGCTCGCGATTGGAGAAGGTGTGGGAGAAATACCAGTAGTAGTCAATCACTACGTACTTCCACCCGTACTTCAACATGTGCTGCGCCTCGTAGTCGGCGTCGGCGCGAACTTCCTGCTCGGTGACGCCACCATTGAACGCGTCGTAACTGTTCCAGCCCATGGGCGGAGTGGGCGCAAGGCCCGCCGAAGGAGTAGGTGCAGGCCTGGGCCGTGGACCACTGCCTGCCCACGCCACCACAACCAGCAGGAACGCTACAGTTGCAACCAGACGCTTAATTACAAATCGCATCTTCAAACCCCCGAACCGAATTGCCCTTGCTGCTAACGGGCGGCTTATTCTACTTCGGACGTGAGCTGCACTGAGCATGAAAACGCGACGGTCTCCTTGGTATACACTCCACAGCATCTTACCCAATGGTTTGACAGGGAGGCTTCATTTATGCAAGATGTTATCTATGAGCAACGCTAAGAGGTTTGCTAAGAGCTTTACGATCGACTGGACCATCCTTGAATACCTCCAGCGAACACGATCCCGCCGATCGCAGAGCGAGCGCGTGAACGAACTCCTGCGC
>JASHTO010000769.1 GCA_030040515.1 Terriglobia bacterium | reverse complement strand
ATGGCCAGCTCGGAGCGCATCTTCAAGCTGCTCGATACTCCCGTCATGATCGTTGACCCACCACAACCCAAATCCCTTGCCCAGCCGCGCGGACAGGTGGAATTTCGCCGCGTCGGATTCGCTTATAAGGACGACCAAAAGGTCCTGGAAAACGTCAGCTTTTCCATCGAGCCAGGCGAGACGGTCGCGGTGGTGGGGCATACGGGCGCAGGAAAAACCACGCTCACCAACCTGCTGCTGCGCTTTTACGACATTCAGGAGGGCGCGATTACCTTCGACGGGGTTGATATCCGCGATTTGCGCCTGCACGATCTGCGCAAGAATTTCGGCATCGTGCTGCAAGACCCCTTTCTTTTCTCCGGCACCATCACGAGCAACATCCGGCTGGGGACGGAGGGCATTACCGATGCGCAGGTTCGCGCTGCGGCAAAGCAAGTCAAGCTCGACGAGTTTATTGAGAGCCTGCCGCAGGGATTTGAGGAGCCGGTTCGCGAGCGCGGATCGACGCTTTCCGTGGGGCAGAAGCAGTTGCTCTCCTTTGGGCGAGCCTTGGCGCACAATCCGCGCATTCTGGTCCTCGACGAAGCCACCTCAAGCGTTGACCCTGAAACCGAGCACCTGTTGCGCGAGGGATTGCGCTGCCTCATCGAAAACCGCACCTCGCTCGTGATCGCCCACCGCCTTTCCACCATTCAAAACGCCAGCAAGATCGTGGTAATGCACAAAGGACGCGTCCGCGAAGTGGGCACCCACCAGGAGCTGCTCGAGCAGCGCGGGATCTATTTCAAACTCTACCAGCTTCAGTACAAAGACCAGGAAGTCTCTTCCGCCCGCGTGCTCGCCGGGTCGGAGCTCTCCCCGGAAAGGTCCTAATCCAACCCGTCTTGTGAGAGAATTGACCGAGGCCCGAATCTCTTGTCCTTCAATCAGAGTTCTCCACCCAGCGCCCAGAGCAGCAATCCCAGGATCATGATCGTCGCTGGGGAGCGGTCCGGCGATATCTTCGGCGCGGGACTGGCGCGTGCGCTCGGCTCGCGATTGCCGAACGCGGGATTTTTCGGCTGCGGCGGCGATGCCATGCGGCAGGCCGGAGTGAACACTGTGGTGGATGCGCACACAATCGCCATCGCCGGCATCACGGAGGTGGTGAAAGGTATTCCTCGCGTTTATCGGGTGTTCCACCAGCTTCTGGAGGAAGTGGACCGCCGCCACCCGCACCTTGCCATCCTCATCGATTTTCCGGATTTCAACCTGCGGCTCGCCAAACGGCTGAAAAAGCGGCGAATCCCCGTGGTCTATTTTGTCAGCCCGCAGGTTTGGGCCTGGCGGAAGGCCCGCGTGCAGAAACTCAAGAAACGCATCTCCAAGATGATTGTCATTTTTGATTTTGAAGAGGAAATCTACAGAAACGCCGGCGTGCCGGTGGAATACGTCGGTCATCCGCTGATTGACATGGTGCGCCCGCACCTGCCTCGCGAGGAGTTTTTCGCCAAGGTCGGATTAGACAGTTCCGTGCAAACGGTTGCCTTGCTGCCCGGCAGCCGCCAGACGGAAGTCAGCGCGAATCTGCCCATCATGCTTGAGGCGGCTACGCGCTTGACGCTGAACCGGAAGCTCCAATTCGTGGTGGCCATCGCGCCGACGATTGATCCTCATTGGCTGGAAACCACGCTGATGGAGTGTTACGTGGGCCGGGCGACGGTGCGCACTGCCGCGCATGCGACTTACGACACACTTCAACACGCGGAAGTGGCCGTGGTCGCGAGCGGCACGGCGACGCTTGAGGCGGCACTGCGTGAGCGCCCCATGGTGGTGGTGTACCGCGTCTCGGCACTTACCTGGCTGGTAGGAAAACTCCTGGTGAATGTCCCCTATTACAGCATGGTGAACATTCTGGCCAATAAGGAGTTGGTGCCGGAGTTGATGCAACGCGATTTCAACCCCATCAATCTGGCGGCGCGGGTAGAATATTTGATGGATCACCCGGAGGCACGGCAGGAGATGATCAAGGGGTATCAAGCAGTCAGGATGCGCATGGGGAGCGGGAGGGCCCTCGAACGGGCTGCAGAAGGCATCGTCGCGGTCCTCCCGTCCATCGAGGCCGCCGGGTAAGCTTGCCGAGCCACCATGCTTTCGCGGAAAATGATTGTGGCCGCATGCAACGCGGAAGTCAGCCCTTTAATCCAATCCAGGGGGTGCAAATCCTCACGGATTCGGGGTGGAAGTCCGCCGCGCAAACTCGGCACGAAGGCCAAGGTGGGGGCGACGCCGCTCGGCGTGACCTGGAAGCGTACATTTCTAACAGTGAAATCCGCCAAGGATTTCGAAATTGAGGCATTTCCCCTCCCGACGAAGGACATGTGCATTCATAATGTCGGCAACATGCGCGAGGAGCAAGCGATGCCGCGACTCATTTCCGCGGAGTCGGCCGTTCTATCACAAGCCGTGATGTGGCACCGTCGGATGTTCATACGGGTCGGAATTTTGGGGCTGGCGCTCGGACTGTCTGCGGCGTGGGCTTGCGCGCAGGACAGCGGTCCCCGTTTCGAAGTAAGAAACTATGTTATTGATGCCCAGATCCTCACCTCCGAACATCTGCTCAGCGCCAAAGCGCGCATCGACCTTGTTCCGAGTTCGGACCTCACTGCCCTGAGCTTCGACCTGAATAGCAACCTGCGAGTGGAGAAAGTCACAGACCCTGCCGGCCAGGATGTTTCCTACAAACAGGATGGGCAAATCCTGAGCCTGTCCCTCTTGAATCCGTTGCCCGCCGGCAAGCTTTCATCCATTACCGTGAAATACGGAGGTGTACTCAATTCCGCTGACGGCAGCCCGGTGGAAGGCATCAAAGTGGCGTACATCGGTCCGGAAGGAACCTACCTTCTCTACCCCGGCTGGTGGTTTCCGGTCAGCGGGTACGATGTGAACCGCTTTTCTGCCACGATGAACATCACCGTCCCTTCCGATGAAACCGTTATTGCGTCAGGAAGGGCAGGAGTGCCGGAACGGCAGCCCGGGCAGGTCACCTACACCTATGAATTCGACAAGTCATCATTTCCGGGAACGGTGATCGCGGGACACTACGCCGTGCAACCGGCCACGGCGATCGGCGCGGACATCGCGCTCTACCTCAAACCCGGCCATGAAAACTTCGCCGCAAGTTATGGCGACGCGGCAGCCAAGATTTTGGCCTTCTATAGCGACATCTTCGGTCCACTGCCCGAGGCTCACCTTTCGATTGTTGAGATCGGCGACGATACGGTGGGTGGATACACAACCCCCGGCATCGTGGCACTTGCCTCGCGGGCGTTTACGAATCCCGTGAATTACCGCCTGCTGGCCCACGAGCTATCGCACTTGTGGTGGCGATGCCTGGTGAGCCCCGCGACTCTCAACGACGCATTCCTCGATGAAGGTCTTGCCGAATATTCCAAAGCGCTTTATGTGCAGGAGTCAGCCGGTGAAGCGGCCTTCGAAGAGCTGATGAGTGAGACGGCCGTTGGCGCGCTGACGCATGAAGAGGTGGCGCCTATCGATCAGGCGGCGCAATTACACGAGTTCACCCCGGAGTATCAGTCGATTGTTTTCGATAAAGGCGCTATGGTGTTCCACATGCTTCGATGGGTAATCGGCGACGATGCCTTCCACCAAACTTTGAAGGCGCTCGTCCAGCAGTATGAGTGGAAAACCGTCAGCACCGATGAGTTTCAACGCCTGGCGGAGAAGACCTCCAAGCAGGAGCTCACCTTTTTCTTCGCGCAGTGGGTGAACTCCACCGGCGTACCGCAATTCAAGCGCTCCTGGGCTGTCTACAGGCTGCAAAAGGGGTACCAGGTGGTGGGTAAAATGCAACAGGATCTGGACATTTTCCGCATGCCCGTGGAGGTGCGCGTGATGTGCCAAGGCTCAAGGCCCGTCACAGAGCGGATCGAAATGGTGGGAACTACCTCCGACTTCACCATCGACACGCGCACCAAACCCTTGCGTGTTTTGGTCGACCCCGCCAGCCGTATCCTGAAATACGATGATCAGACCAAATACCAGGTGGAGATGGCTCGCGCCGATCAACTGGTGCAGGAACAGGCTTATCTCGATGCGATCAAGCAATACCAGGAAGTGCTCGAGAT
Organism: Terriglobia bacterium; assembly: GCA_030040515.1. GTDB lineage: Bacteria > Acidobacteriota > Terriglobia > UBA7540 > UBA7540 > Bog-366. Next base: position 7,580 of record JASHTO010000769.1, on the reverse strand, counting down.
CAACAGCAACAGTTCGCTGGCGCATTACCGCCTGGGGGAAATCCACTTTAAACTGCGCAACTATAATGCGGCCATGGAGGAATTTCGTCGCTGCCTGGACGGCGACATGGATCCCAAGTGGACTGAAGTGTGGTCGCACCTGAAACTCGGTGAAATCTTCGACGTAACGGGCCAGCGCGACCGTGCGCTCAATGAGTATCAGCGTGCCTTACAGACCAACGATAATACTCAGGGGGCGCTGGATGAAGCGAATCGCTACATCCAGAAGCCTTACAAGCCGCCTGCCCAGTCGAATTAAGATTCCCGCGCCGGCCCACCTGCTGGAGTGCGTGCGTACTTCCATCCCGTTAGCGGTTCTCCGGCCATCCCGCGACCTTGAAGAAGTATTTTAAAGGTAGTTCCCATGCCCTCCGGGGATATTAGTGTTTTAAGTTTTAATCGCGCCTGAAATATCTCCCGGATGGTTTGCCCTGGATCGTAAATGTCCGCAAATTGATTGGCTTCGCCGAGGGCCATCAGGAATTTCTCCTGAGTAGTGAATCCCGCAAACTCGAGCCCTTCTGCCTTCCCGGCGTCGATCAGGGCGCTGAAATTCACGTGCGCTGTCAAATCGGTTTCCCCCGGCGTGGAGAAAAAGTTCTCTGTCGCGGTGTGCGCGTGGTAGGCGAGCAAGGTGCCGCGCGGGCGGTCCGCGGTGAACAGACGGTTCGCCAGGTCGCCATAGTCAACAGTCACAACAAATCCACGGGTCAGTTTCGCCGCCACCGATTTCATCCAGGCCTGGGCGAATCGGCTCACCTCCATGCGATGTCCTTCCTCGAGCCCGGGCGCATAGCGCGCGACGTAAGCGGCGATGGCAGGGTCACTGATGGGGCCGGCTTTTTCCCGGAGATCGCTCTCATCCGCGGTGACGTAAACCTCCTTGAGATGCCCCTGCGTACGAGTGACCACGCTTACAGGAAAGGCGTCAACAAGCTCATTGGAGAAGAAGCAGCCATAAACCGGTCCAAGCTCCTCGAGGTTACCGCACACGCGGACCTTGTCCTCAAGGCCCGCGCTGGTGAGCCGAGCCTTGATGCGTTGCTGCTGCGCCCCGCCGGGCTCGATGGCGATATATTCGAGCGCTTTGTCGAATTCCGGCAACGCGGCTTTCGCCCACCTTAGGAAATCGCATGTGAAAAGGCCGCGGCCCGCGCCCATTTCGACCCACATGAATGGCTTTGGCCGCCCCATCAGCTCCCACATCTCCGCGGCCTGACGTGCCACCAGGCGGGCAAACACAGGGTGAAGATCGGAACTGGTGAAGTAATCTCCCGTCACTCCCGTGCGCTCACGTCCCTGAGTGTAATATCCGAAATCGGAATGATAGAGACAAAGCCCCATATAGCGCTCAAAGGTCATCGGACCGTCGCGACGCAGAATTTCAAGGAGAATACTTTTGAGAGGCGTGTCAGGCAAGGCGGAACCAGCAGTCGGAATTCAGAGCATCATCCGCACAAACCACGCCTACTTCGCGAGCTTGCGCAGACCGTCTTCATCAAAACCCAAGGCTATTTGTCCACCGCGAATTACGATGGGCCTCCGAATCAGGTTCGGTTCCTGCGCCATAAGCTTCAGCGCCTCATCACGCTTCGGCGGGCGTTCCTTCATTTTTCTCTTCCGATAGAGTTCATTTCGCGGATTCAGAAAATCCACGTGGTTACGCGGACCGATCAGAGCGTCGAGCTGCTCCGGGGTTAAGCGGTTCTTTCCCAGGTCATGTTCCTCCAGTTGCGCACCCATGGCGAGCAAAAGACCTCTTGCTTTGCGGCAGCTCGTGCACGTCGGTTTGAGATACATTTTGAGCTTGGCCATTTCTCCATCACCTCCCGAACTTCCTTCGCTTCGATTACGAGTTCATCCGTCGTTTTGCTCGCCGTGAAGGTATGAGAAAAGAGCGTGCGGGTTATTCCCCATTCATTCGCAGAGTTATATTCGTCGGCCGCCCTCGCGGCATTTTGCCACGAAGCGCGTAAAAATCTCGCGCTGTTCGGCAGAACCGTTCACCATCTCCTCCGGGTGCCACTGCACGGCCATCAAGAAAGGATAATCCGCAGCCGACTCCACGGCTTCGACAAAGCCGTCCTCGGAGCGCGCCGTGACTTTCAAGCCGCGCCCCAGGCGCTTGACCGCCTGGTGATGCAGGCTATTGACTCGGCAGGTTCCGTGCAGAATGGTTCCCAGACTCGAATCCGCGTCGGTCACCAATATGGAGTGTGAAGGCTCCTGCCGGGTTTTTCCGACGTCCGTCTGCCGATGCTCGGTCTCAGGTCCGGCGTCCTCTTTCATGTCCTGGTAGAGTGTTCCGCCAAACTTCACGTTGATCATCTGCACGCCGCGGCAAATGCCGAGGATAGGGGCGCGCCGCGCCATGGCGTCCTCCAGCAGAGCAAACTCAAATTCGTCGCGCGCCTGATTGTCATGTACGCTCTCGTGGCGCTTCTCCTCACCATAAAACACGGGATCGACGTCTTCCCCGCCTGCGAACAAAACGCCATCGTAATCGTCGGCGCGCACACGGCGTGAGTCGGCGGCGGAAACAAGCTCTATTTCACCAGGTTGCACGCCCACTGCCAGCAGAGCCTTGTAATACGGTGATTCTGCGCCTGCCGCCTTCTCTTTCTCTGCAACCGAAACGCCAATCCGCATCCCGCGAGCCTCCTGCAACCCCGAGAGGAAGAACGGCCCGGGGCTATTCTCAAATCATACCGGACAACTGAACCTTTCACTCCGAAATTTCATCTTCGACTTGAATCTGACCGCCGGGCAGATTTTCGCCGGGCAGCCGCTGGGGTAAAATCTCAACTCGTCGCCAGTTTTGTCCAGCAGTCGCGAAAACATAAATTGTGCGGAGAATGCAGAGGCTCACATGCAAGTTCCCATCCATCTGGCCATTTCCTGGCTCGTCAGCTACCGTTTGCCGGAACAACGCGATCGGCGCCTCGTGACGTGGGCGGGTGTGGCGCCGGATTTGGATGCGTTGTCCTTACTGGGAGGGGCCGCGGCGTACAGCAAATACCACCATGTCCTCACGCATGGCTTCGTGGCGGCAGTGGCCATGACCGCGATTGCCACTATCTTCGCGCGGCAACGCGGAAAGGTTCTTCTGATGTCGTTGCTGACTTTCCACATACACCTGATATGCGACCTGCTGGGGAGCGGATCCGATTGGCCGATTGTCTACTTCTATCCCTTCAGCCACTATGAATATTTCACACCTTACGGCTGGCCGTTGGCCTCCCCCCAGAATGCTGTCATCGGGATCGCGGCGCTGGCGCTCACCATATGGGTGGGCATCACGCGCGGCAGAACCTTTGCGGAGGCGTTTCTGCCCACGCGAGGGGATGCCGCGGTCGTGAAAGCTCTGCGGGATATGTATCAGCGTTACCGGCCTTATTCCCGTGCCGACTTTTCCAAATAATTTCCCGCATATTCTTGGGACGACTTGATTGCTTTCGCTACGAAGGTGATTGAAATTTTTGACCCCTATCCTGCGTCGTGATAGCTTTTTGCGGCGAGGTAAACATTCTTATGTTCAGATTCAGGCTTTATTTTGCCCTCGTTGCCATGGCAAGTCCGATGGCGCTGGCACAACGCGTGGCTACTCCCGAGTGGAGCTTTGACCTCGGCGAGGCGGTTGAACAACCGGCTCCTTTTCCGAATGCACAACACGCCGAAGGTGTGTTGATCACAGGCAGTTCCGGTCGCATCCATCTCGTCGGGCCGGGGGGGAAAGTGCTTTCGAGTATGCAGATGGATCTGCCCACCGGCGCCGGCGCTGTTCCCGTGGTGTTCCAGCACGGCGATGAATCCCGCATCGTCGCCGCCGACAACGAAGGCTCAATCTATTGCTTTCGCCGCGACGGCGTGCGGATGTGGAAGTACGTTCGCGGAGGCAAAGCCAACAATTTCCGCCTGCTCACTGTTGCCGACCTCGGCGGCAAGGGCGCGAACGAAGTTGTGATGACCGATTCGCGCGGCCATCTCTACGCCGTCGACGTCAACGGCCGCCTGCGATTTGAAGTCACTGCTACCAATTACCGAGTCAGCCCCGCGGCGATCGCCGAGATCGGTGGCTCCCCCGCGCTGGTGTTCGGCACGGAGGATAAGGATCTCTACGCAGTGCACGCTGACGGCGAGGTGATATGGCATGCTCAAGTGGACGGCAGAATCGGCCGCGCGTTGCCTGTCGTTGCTTCTTTAGAACCAGAGAAACAAACCGTGCTGGTCGCCACGGCGTTTGTGGGTTCCTGGCAAGGTCTCGATGCTGTTGATGCCGCAACCGGAAAAATGCTCTGGCGCGCACCATCGCTATTGCAATCGTACCAGTCAACCGCGGTTGCCGATATCGATGGCGACGGGGCGCCCGAAATCCTCTACGGGGACAAGAGCAATCGCGTCTTCTGTGTTGACGCGAACGGGAAGCCGCGCTGGAATGTGCACCTGGATGGCAGGGGAATTTATTTTGCCCCCGCCATTGCCAATCTAAACGGCGACGGCCGGGCGACAATCTTTCAGGTGACGCGCAGCGAGGGCGCGGAGGGAAAGCCCCTTTATGTTCTGGACTCATCCGGCGGCATCGTTGACTCCTGGGATTTGCCCGGCGGCGGCGTAAGCGCTCCTGTCCTTTGCCAGTGGCAGAATGAAAGTGAAGTGCATCTGCTGGTCGCAGGCGGCTCCGGCAAATTGATCGCTTACCGTCTCATGCAAAAACCTGGAGCAAAAATTCTTTGGACGGGGTTACAAGGAGGCCCGCCGCAGCCGCTGCGTACAGGCACGAACGCCGGCGAAGCCGTAGACATAAGCCACGAAACGGCCATGAAAAACATCGTCCGGATCAGTCTGGGCACAACGACTATTGAAGAGCCGTCGGAGGGCGCGGCTCTTGTTGCGGTCCGCGTGAAAGACCCGGATGGCACTATTCACCTGAACTTGATTAAACCTGAAGCATTGAAGACGGTAAGCGCCGAGCTGCTTGCCTCGACGCCGGGGAACTATGAGGTTGATTGCGACTGGATGGGCGCCAATGATTCAACGATTCAATCTGAGGTATCCCTTTATCGCGCGGGTGCAGAGTTCACCCAACGCGAAACAACCGGCTCAGGAGAGCTTGCGACTTATGTGAAGGCGCGCATCGCGGCAGCCCGCCGTCTCGCGCTGACTTCCGGCAGAGCGGAAGATTACGACACTGCAAATTCCGAGGCCGATTACGATCGCGCCCTGATGACGGCTGTGGAAAAGTTGCGGCCCGCCGGCCCGATTATGGTTCAGGTGGTGAGTAATCCTTGGGCGCAGCATACTCCCGACACGCTACTCGAAGAGGATGGCATTTCAAATGTCGGAATTCAGGTTGAAATGCTTGGCAATGAGTATGACTCGGCCGCGATCGCGCTCACCAACGTCACCGCGCAACCGCTCACTCTGGTGTTGCGGTCAACGCTTTCCACCGCGCTACAATTCCGCACTGTACCGACGGTGGTGCCTGACACCACTGGAAAGCCGCAGGAAGATCCACTGCCTCTTATAGCGGAAGGCCAGACCCTTCACGTTGGTCCGGCGGAAACTCGCGAAATCTGGCTGACCTTTCACAGCCGGTCGCTTGAAAGCGGCAAGCATGCTGAGGCAATTCGCATTTCCGTTTTGCAGAAAATCGCCCCGCCTCTTGAAATCCCATTGAACGTGACGGTCTCAAGCGTGCGGCTACCCGACCGATTCACTTACAAGCACTGCAACTGGCTCTATCTTTCGTCGATTAAGGACCCGGAGGTTTTGGACGCGACCATCCGCGACGCTGTGGAGCATCGCACAAATGTCTTCAACATGCCGGCTCCCGTCGTGCGAGTGAACTGTGATGGAAGCATCGCCGGCGCCGATTCCGCAACGGCGGATCGATTAATTCCGCGACTTCCCGGCGCATTTTTCCTGATGGATGGATCGGTTGAGCCGAAATGGCCTGTGGGCTGCTCACCGGACGCAGCGACGAAAGACAAGGGTTACAGTGAGGCCCTGCACTGGTTTGGAAGCCACATGCGCGAATTGGGTCTGTCCGATACGGATTACGCCCTTTACATTCATGATGAGCCCGGTTTGAATGGCGAGGACGCCGCCTTCGATCAATACGTCGAAGCCGTGAAGCGCGCCAAGGCCGCCGATCCGGAAATTCAGGTTTATACAAATCCCGCCGGCGGAGCTACTCCCGAGATGGTGACGAGACTCGAAGGCCTTGTGGATATTTGGTGCCCCGATCTGCACCTCTTCCGCATTCATCCCGCCGAATACACAGCGGTGTTCGGCCGGGCAAAACAATTCTGGCATTACGAAGCGCCGGCCGACCAGCGCGGCCTCGACCCATTAGGATTTTATCGCCTGAAACCCTGGATCGCATTCCAACTAGGAATGAATGGCGGCGGTTATTGGGTTTATTCTTCCAAGGACTATTGGATCCCGAGCCATGATAATGAGTACGGTGTGGTTTACCCCGGGCCGCACGGCCCAGTGACCACCAAACGCTGGGAAGCCTCACGCGAGGGCAGCCAGGATTTTGAATTGCTGGTGATGCTCCGGCGCGCCGCCCGGGAATCCCAGACCCCGCAGGCGAAGGCCGCACTGGCGTTGATCGATGAAGCTGTGGAATTTGTCACGCGCGGCCAGGAGAATGCTTCGGACATCAGCCGCCATTTTCACACCTACGCGCCGGATTTCAAAACCTGGATGGACTACCGCGCGAGATTGATTTCCGAAGCCGAGGAGTTGATTCACTAAATGTTACGACGAAATTTTCTGTCACTGTTTCCCGCTCCATGGCTTGTAGGGAGCTCGGCGATGCCAGGCATCGTACCTGCCGGCATATTTTCCAAGGGCTGGAACCAGTTCGTATTGGGGCTCTACCAGCTCCCGAAGGTCGATGACCCCTGGGGAGAGGCGCAGGAAGCCGGCTGCAACCTCATCCGGGTTTCCGCAAAGAGTGAAGATTTTGATCAGGCGCGCGAACACAAATTGCGCACCTGGGTTCCATTGGGGTCGATCTCGGAGAGAAATCGCACCGCAGACGAGGCAAGAATTCGCGGAATTGTCGAGCAATTCCGCCATGACCCCACGCTGCTTTTTTGGGAAACCGAGGACGAGCCCGCTTTCGTTTGGAAAAGCCGCAAAGCCCGCGTTTCCCCCGAGCAGATCGTCGCCACTCACGACTTTGTGAGGCGAATCGACCCCGTTCACCCGCTCTATTTAAACCACGCGCCCGTGAATCTGGAAAGCACCTTGCGGAAATACAATCCGGGAGCGGAAATCATCGCGACCGATATTTATCCGGTAATTCCCCGCGGGATTCGGGAAGAGTACACGCTCTGGCCGGACGGGCGGCAAGGCGATCTACTGAATTGCACCATCAGCCAGGTGGGCGAATATGCGGAAAAGATGAGGCGGGTGGCCGGACCGTCGCGCGCCGTCTTCATGGTGCTTCAGGCCTTCGCGTGGGAAGAACTGCGGAAGAAGGACCGCGATCCCTCAATGGTGGTTTATCCCACTCGTGCGGAATTGAA
>JASHTO010000768.1 GCA_030040515.1 Terriglobia bacterium | reverse complement strand
TCCGCACAGGTGAGATTCGTGCCTCTCAAACGATGGATTATCGTCTTTGCACTCGGCGCTTCGCTGCCGGCGAAGTCTGCGTTCGGCCTAAGTCCGGTTGCGGGGCGCAACGGCATGGTGACATCAAGCGAACCGTTGGCCAGTGAAGCCGGTGTAGAGATCCTTCAGGCGGGTGGCAGTGCCGTGGACGCCGCGGTAGCCGTGGGCTTCGTGATGGCCGTCACTTTCCCCGAAGCGGGAAACCTGGGCGGCGGCGGATTCATGCTGATTCGCATGGCCAACGGCGACGCTGCAGTGGTGGATTATCGTGAGCAAGCGCCGGCCGCTGCCGGGCGCGACATGTATCAGGACTCGCAAGGTAACCTGATTCCACACGCCAGCACGGTGGGCGCGCTCGCCGTGGGAGTTCCCGGGACGGTGCGGGGCCTGGCGCTCGCGGAAGAGAAGTACGGCAAGCTGGGTCTGGCGCGTGTGATGGCTCCGGCCATTCGTTTGGCGCGCAACGGCTTCCCCGTCAGCTATCAACTCGCGCAGCGGCTGCGCTCGAGCCGCGTGCTGCTGGAGAAGTTTGACGGCTCGCGCCACATCTTCCTGCACGATGGCAATCTCTACGAAGCCGGCGCGATCTTTCGCCAGCCCGACCTCGCCCGCACGCTCGCCGCCATCGCCAAGCGCGGTCCGCAGGCCTTCTACACGGGCGCAACGGCCAAAGCGTTTGTCGCCACCATGCAGAAGTACAAGGGCCTGATTACTCGCGAGGATTTGACACATTACCAGGCCAAGGTGCGGACCCCGCTAAGCGGACATTTTCGCGGCTTTGACATCATCACGGTCCCTCCGCCCAGCGCCGGCGGCACCATGCTGATTGAAATGCTCAACGTGCTTGAGCCACTCGACCTGGCCGCCGCCAATTCTTACGCATCGATTCACCTGCTTACGGAAACCATGCGCCGCGCCTACGCCGACCGCGCGTCTTACCTGGGTGACGCCGATTTCGTCTCAGTTCCAGTTGCCGGACTAACTTCGCCGCGCTATGCCGCGCAGTTGCGCGATGAGATTCTTGACGAGCAGCCGGAGGCACCCGTGCGCGCCGGCCAGCCGCAGGTTTTTGAAGCCGGCGCTACTACTCACTTCTCCGTGGTCGATGGGGCGGGGGACGCTGTGGCGAACACCTACACCTTGAACGGATGGTTCGGTTCCGGAGTTACGGTGGAAGGCGCGGGATTCCTGCTCAACAACGAGATGGATGACTTCAGCTCCAAGCCCGGCTCGCCCAACATGTTCGGACTGGTTCAGGGTGAAGCCAACGCCATCGCTCCGCGCAAGCGCCCGCTTTCCTCCATGACGCCAACGATCGTTACCCGCGACGGGAAAGTGCGCTTGGTGCTGGGCTCGCCCGGCGGCAGCACGATTACCAACACCGTTCTCGAAGTGCTGCTGAACGTGCTGGTCTATAAGATGGACGTTCTTCAGGCTGTCACTTCGCCGCGGTTTCACGATCAATGGGTGCCGGACCGCCTGTCGCTCGAGCGGGTGGGCTTCTCTTCCGACACCATCGAGAAGCTTCAGCAAGCGGGTTACCCCGTGAGCTTTCGCGATAGCATTGGCGACTGCGAAGCCATTGAAGTCTCCCCCGATTCCGGATGGCGATTTGGGGGCTCGGACCCCCGCGGGGACGGAAAGGCGGTGGGATACTGATGGAATACGGCCTCTCGACGTACTTGTATGTCAATGAACGGCTGAGCTCGCACAATCTGGATAAGATGCTGGGAGCAGGATTCAAGAATATTGAGCTCTTTGCCGCCCGCCAGCACCTGGACTACACCGACCGCAACCACGTTCGCGACGTGGGCCAGTGGTTTCGCGATCATCAAGTGAACCTGCATTCCGTTCACGCTCCGCTTTACGCGGATGCGGACTGGGGCCGGCTGGGCGGGCTTGCCGTCTCGGTGGCATACGTCGAGCGCCGCCTGCGCATCGATTCCATGGACGAAATCAAGCGTGCGCTCGACATCGCGGACTATCTGCCGTTTCGCTACCTCATCATCCACATGGGATTGCCGGACGAGGATTACGATTTGAACAAGTTTGACGCCGTCATGACCTCGCTCGAGCACCTCAAGGTGTTTGCCAAGGACCGCGGCGTGCAACTCTTGCTCGAGAATGTTCCCAATGAGCTGGGGTCTCCGGAGAGGCTGGTGGAGTTTCTCCACTACACACGCCTGGGCGTGAAGATCTGCTTCGACATTGGCCACGCGCACATGGGGGGCGGCGCCCACGCGGCGTTCGAAACCCTGCGCGAACACATCGCTTCAACTCACATCCACGACAATCGCCGCGAGAAGGACGATCATTTGATGCCCTTCGACGGTACGATTGAATGGACGGAAGCGGTTCGCGATCTTCGCCTGGGAAAGAGCCAGTTCCCCGTGCTTTTTGAGATCCGCGATTATGGGCCGGAAATCACCAACCTCGCGCGCCTGGCGGAAGTGATGGACCGCATGGAAACCCTGCCGCAGGAGGGATGAGCGCTTGCCCCCGGTTGTCGAAATTCGCCGCGTTTCTAAATACGCCGGCCAGGAAGTGATTCTGCAAGGCTGGCTCTATAACCTGCGTGAGAGCGGCAAGCTGCTTTTTCCGCTCTTTCGCGACGGTACGGGAATCATTCAGGGCGTGGTAGTGAAGAAGGCGGTGCCGCCGGAAGTATTCGAGGCGGTGCGCAGCCTCACGCAGGAATCCTCCGTGCGCGTCACCGGCAAGGTGCGGGCGGATCAGCGCGCGCCGGGCGGATTTGAACTGGATGTTGTGAATGTGCAAGTGGAGCAGCGCATCTCTCCGGAAGCGCCCTATCCCATTACACCCAAGGACCACGGCGTTGAGTTCCTGATGGACCATCGTCACCTGTGGCTGCGCTCCACGCGGCAGCGCGCCATCCTGGGTGTGAGGCATGAGATCATCAAGGCGGTGCGCGATTTCTTCGACGATCGCGGATTCACACTCGTTGACACTCCCATCTTCACTCCGGCGGCCTGCGAGGGCACAACGACGCTTTTCGAGGTTAGCTACTTTGAGGACAAAGCGTACCTGACCCAGTCCGGCCAGCTCTACAACGAAGCCGCGGTGATGGCGGTGGGCAAAACCTACTGCTTCGGCCCCACGTTTCGCGCCGAGAAATCCAAAACGCGCCGCCACCTGACGGAGTTCTGGATGGTCGAGCCGGAAGTGGCCTTCGCGCACCTTGAGGACATCATGGCGCTGGGCGAAGAGCTGATTGCCTTCGTCGTGGCGCGCGTGCTGGAAAAGCGCCGGCCGGAGCTTCAGGTTTTGGAACGCAAGATCGACAAGCTGGAGAAGATACAGCTTCCCTTCCCGCGCATGAGTTACGAAGAGGCGGTGAAGATTCTGCAAAGCAAGGGAAGCGAGATCCAGTGGGGCGGCGATTTCGGCGGCACGGATGAGACGCTGCTCTCCGAAAGCTTTGAAAAGCCGCTCATCGTGCATCGCTACCCGAGCCAGGTGAAGGCGTTCTACATGGCCCCCGATCCCACGCGGCCGGAAGTGGCGCTGTGCGTGGACGTGCTGGCGCCCGAGGGTTACGGCGAAATCATCGGCGGCGGCGAGCGCATGACGGATTTGGCCCTCCTCGAGCAACGCATTCAGGAAGAGAAGCTGCCGCGCGAGGCGTTCGAGTGGTACCTCGACCTGCGCCGCTACGGCAGCGTGCCGCATTCCGGCTTCGGCATGGGCATCGAGCGCGTGGTGGCGTGGATCTGCGGGCTCGAGCACGTGCGCGAGACGATTCCGTTCCCGCGGATGCTCTACCGACTCAAGCCTTGAGCGAGCTTTCGCCAAGCGCCCACTCGTCAATAACCGGATTCCGAGTCCGGTGAAGAGGGGCAGATTCTCATTCAACGGATTGGTAGTGGTGCTTTTTGAGTTCGTAGAGGCGAGTTTATCTCGCCAAATGGCGGCATAAAGCCGCCGCTGCGTTAAAATGCACCACTACCGATGGATTTGACATATTGATGCAGACATGGTATGTCTTGATGTATGAGAACCACGATTCGCATCAATCAACACCTGCTCGCTGAAGCCAAGAAGCGTGCCGCGGACCGGGGCACAACCCTGACGGCCGTGATTGAGGACAGCCTTCGGCAGTCTTTTGCCCGTAGCGACCCGAAACATCCCCAAAAGTTGTTTCGGATCAAGCCATTCGGGCGAGGAGGATTGCGGCCCGGGATAGATCTCGACGATACAGCCTCGCTCCTCGACCGCATTGAGGGATTCGATGGTATTGATTGACGTCAACGTTTTGATATATGCCCATCGCGCTGAATCCGCGAACCACCCGGCCTTTCGCCGGTGGCTGGAGGAAACTGTCAATTCGGACCAGGCCTACGGCGTCTCGGAACTTGCGCTTTCCGCTTTCATTCGGCTAATGACTCACCCTCGAGTTTTCTTTCATCCCACACCCTTGGAAACTGCCTTGCGATATGCCTCCGAGCTTCGCAACAAACCAAACTGCGTGGTAGTGGCGCCGGGCCCCCGTCACTGGGACACGTTCGTCCGTCTATGCCAGGCATCAGGATCAAAGGGAAATCTCATCACCGATGTTTATTTCGCCGCCTTGGCCATTGAATCCGGAAGTGAATGGATTACTACGGATCGGGACTACGCAAGATTCCCAGGACTGCGGTGGAGACATCCTCTGCAAAGAGCGAATTAAAGAAACTATGCTTAGAATCAAAATCCTCGGAGTTCCGTTGGACCTCGGCCAGGAGCGGCGCGGCGTGGACATGGGGCCGTCGGCGGTGCGCGCCGCAGGGTTGCATCAGGCCCTCAAGACCCTGGGGCACGAAGTCGAGGACGGCGGCAACATTCCAGTTCGGCTGCCGGAAGAGCAGCACTTCGGCGACCACAATGCGAAGTACCTCAAGGAAATTTCCGAGACGTCACTGGAGGTAGCGCAGCGCATCTGCCAAACGCTCGAAGCC
>JASHTO010000767.1 GCA_030040515.1 Terriglobia bacterium | reverse complement strand
TTCGCGACTTAGCGCCTTTGCGAGAATGTGTTTTCGCACTTCAGAGGATTTTTTCACAACTTCAAGTGCATGTCTGCGCCAGCCGGCGTACTATCAATGCCCGTCTCTACATTCCCCATTCATAATTCAGAATTCTCCTGCCCTTCCGATTCCAGATCGATGGGTTCAACTTCTTCCGCAACCGGCGTCAATTCGGGGCGGGCGCGCACGGCTTTGATAACCTCACCGCTGCTGAAACCCATGCGCATGAGGCTTTGGCAGAGGGAATGGAATCGCGTGCGTGTGAGCGGCAGGCGGGCCGTGCGGAGTCGCTTGTCCAGAGCCTTCACCAGCAAATCCGCGGCGGGCATTTCCTGATAAACCCTTTCAACTGCCGGCTCAATCTCCGTGTATTTGACGAGTTTGGCCTTCAATGCGCGCCGCAGGCGATGGGGACCGAAGGATCGATTGTGGGCGAGCGAATAGGCGTACTGCTCGGCAAACTTGCGGTCGTCAAGGTAGCCAAGTCGCCGCAGGCGGGTAATCGCCGCCGTAATCTGCTCGCTTTGCCGGGATTTTCTTCCGAGGGCACGCCGCAGTTCAGCGACGGAATAAGGGCGGCGCGCCAGCATGCGCAGGGCCGCGGTGAAGGGGTCAGGCGATGCCGGCTTACCTTTTCGCAAACCGATCACCCTGGCTGGCTTTTTCCATCTCCTCGCGGGCGGCGTCCGCCGTGTTGCTGATGCCCGCGATGCGCAGTTTAAACTCATCGGGGTTGGTGGAATTGGCCAAGGCTTCTTCCAAAGTGATCAGGCCCTGCGAATACAAGTCATAGAGCGACTGATCGAACGTCTGCATGCCGTACTGGGAAACGCCCGCGGAGATGGCATCGTGAATCATGCGGGTCTTGTCCGGGTTGATGATGCAATCCTTGATGTATTCGGTGGCCACCAGCACTTCCACGGCCGGTGCGCGCCCAATGCCGTCGGCCCTGCGCACCAGCCGCTGGGAAACAATCGCCTTCAGGGTGCTCGCCAACTGCATGCGGATCTGCTTTTGCTCGGGCGGCGGGAAGACGGCAATAATACGCTGAATCGTCTCCGGCGCGTCCATGGTGTGCAGCGTTGAAAACACCATGTGGCCGGTTTCGGCGGCGAGGAGGGCCGTCTGGATGGTTTCCAGGTCGCGCATTTCGCCCACCAGAATGACGTCCGGATCCTGGCGCAGGGCGGCGCGCAGAGCAGCGCCGAAACTCGAGGTGTCCACTTCCACCTCGCGCTGGTTTACGAACCCTTTTTTGTCGCGGTGCAGGAACTCAATGGGGTCTTCGATGGTAATGATGTGGTCTGTGCGCGTGGAATTGATGCGGTCCATCATGGCCGCAAGAGTGGTGGACTTGCCGCTTCCCGTCGTGCCCGTCACCAGTACCAGACCGCGCGATTCCCCGCAGATGCGGTCGATGACGCGGGGAAGAATCAGCTCCTCCAGAGTGCGGATCTTGGTGGGGATGACGCGCAGCACCATGCCCACGTTGCCGCGCTGCTGGAAGACGTTCACGCGGAACCTGCCCAGGCCCGCCACGCCATAGGCCATGTCCAACTCGGCATTTTCTTTGAATTTCTGCTTCTGCCGGTTGGTCATCATGCTGAACGCCATGTTCAGCATGTCCTCACTCGAAATGCGCGTGTATTGGGTGAGCGGGCGCAGTTCGCCGTCCACACGAAGGTAAGGATAGTTCCCCACCTTCAGGTGCAAATCGGAAGCTTTGTTTTCGCAGGCACTGCGAAGCAAAGTGTCAATGTTCAAACCATCGGCGCCATTGGCCATTGCGAACCCTCTCCGCGGCTAATCCCAAATTTTCCACCAAATTAGCACACGCCCCGGCAGGTGTCAAAGAAAAGGGGGGCGTTGTGGCATGGATGTAAAGCCGCTATTCAGGTTGGCATGTGCCGGCCTCTCTGGATGGGACCGCTCAAAAGCCGGAAGCCCTGAACATGACTTGGACCAACAACGGGGTCAGGTCATCCCTGCTCAATATTGAATCTCAGGCTTGCCTATGGGGCGGCCAGGAAGTAAGATGGTCTTACTATGCAGACGAAGATATCAACGAAAGGGCAGGTGGTCCTGCCGGTTCACATCCGCCGCAAGATGGGTCTTCAAGCAGGCGATTCCCTCGACACCGCTGTGGAGTCGGGGCGGATCATCCTGACTCCCAGAATTCGGAGGCTGCGCCGGGCGCGAATTATCAAGGATCCCGCAACCGGCTTGCCCGTTTTGACGGCCGGACGCGGCGCTCCTCCGCTTACGCACAGGCAGGTGCAGCAGCTTTTGGCGGACTTTCCATGAAATTTCTTATGGATGTGAGCGCATTGATTTCTCTGGGCGTTCTGGACCATGAATTTCACCAGCGCACGGTCAACTTCCTGGCCCGGCAACATGTTCGTGAACTGGCGACATGCGCCATTACCGAATTGGGGTTCACTCGGGTTCTCGCCCAGGCTCCGCAGTACGGCCTGAGCGTTGCCCAGGCCCGCGATCTGTTGCGGCGATTGAAAAGCGCGGACACACTCAAATTTACTTTTATTGCAGACTCCCACGACGCCACACACCTTCCAGCCTGGGTCAGGACGGCGAAACAAGTCACGGACGGCCACCTGATGGAACTTGCACGCGCCCATGGCGCGGTCCTGGCCACTCACGATCGAGGGATTCCGGGGGCGGTCTTGATTCCTGCCTGATTCAGGAAGGAGAGTGGGAAATGGGGTCAGGACGACCCCACCCTCCGTGCTGGAAACTTTCAGACGTCCGAATAGCCGTGAATACGGGCGACTAATGCGCAGCCGCCACGGGCTGGTTGCAGAGGGTCA
>JASHTO010000766.1 GCA_030040515.1 Terriglobia bacterium | reverse complement strand
GCTTCCGCCGTGGCGATGACGTAATAGCAGGCGATGGCGTAGTCGGTATGCGGGAGAGTGATGGGCACGATGTCGCAGCCCAGTTCTTTAAAGCGGTCGATGCCCTTCTGAAGGTTGACGCCGATTTCAGGGTTTAGTCCGCGTAGATATTCGGTGGGCACACCGATGCGGATTCCGCGCACGTCGCCGTTCAGCGCGCCCGCGTAATCCTCAACGGGCAGCGCGGCGCAGGTGGAATCGAGAGGGTCAGCCCCAGCAATGGTCTGAAGCACCAGCGCCACGTCGCGCACCGTGCGGCCAAAGGGACCGATATGATCGAGCGAGGAAGCAAACGCCACGAGGCCGTAACGGGATACGCGGCCGTAGGTTCCCATCATACCCACCACGTCGCAAAATGCCGCGGGCTGGCGGATGGAACCTCCGGTGTCCGTCCCCAGTGCCACGGTGGCGAACTTGGCGGAAACGGCCGCGGCCGAACCGCCGCTCGACCCGCCGGGTACGCGCTCCAGGTCGCAGGGATTATGAGTGGGAAAGTAGCCGGAGTTCTCCGTGGAGGAGCCCATGGCAAATTCATCGCAATTGGTCTTGGCGACGATCACCGCGCCCGCGCGCTCCAGCCGCTCCACGGCCGTGGCATCGTAGGGTGCGACAAAGTTCTCCAGGATTCGCGACCCGCATGTGGTGTGCGCGCCGCGCGTCATGATGACGTCCTTCACCGCCACAGGCACGCCGGCCAGGGGCGCAAGCGTTTCGCCCGCGGCAAGGGCCGCGTCCACGCGCTTGGCCTGCGCGAGCGCTCGGTCGGGCGTCAGGCTCAAGCAGGCGCGCACCTTCCTGTCCATCGCCTCAATGCACGCCAGGTGCGATTGGGCAATCTCCACGGCCGATGCTTGCCGGGATTGGAGCATCTCGTGGATTTGGCGGGTGGTGAGTGAGGTGAGTTCCATGAAGGAAGATCTTCAGTCCTCCCTCTCGATCACGCGCGGTACCTTGAAGCTTCCCGCGCCCGCTTCCGGAGCGTTGGCCAGCGCTTCGTCCTGCGAAAGGTTGCGACGCGGCTCATCCACGCGGAAGGCGGCGTTCTCAGAACCTGGATAAGTGACCTGCGCCATGGGCTCGATGGCTGAAGTGTCCAGCTCGTTCAGCTTTTGGACGTACTGCAAGACGGAATCGAGCTGGGGCAGGAACTTCTTCACTTCCTCTTCCGTCAGCTCAAGGTGGGCGAGGTCGGCAACGTAGCGAACGTCCTTTTCAGAAAGGGGCATGTGATTCACTAAGCGCGATGGCGGCTGAAGTACTTCGCATAGGAGGCCGAAAATGCCGCGGCAATCTCCCCATCGGCAATCGCGGCGGTATTTGCGTGCTCCCTGAAGACCGGAGAGGGCGCTGCGCTCTGCCGCACCGTCGGCGGCAGGAACAACGCAGGCGGTTCAATCTTGATTCGCAGCTTGCGCACAATGGGCTGCCCCAGGAAGCCGTTGATGCCGGCTCGCAACTCCTCCGTCATGTGCCGGAGCTGTGCCCCCCAAGTGGGGCAGTCTGTCGAAACCGTCAAGGCGCCGTTGGCAAAGGACACGGGGCTGGAGTGCTGCGCCATGGCTCTGCCGGCGATGCGCGGCCACAGCGCCAACAGGATCTCAACCAGGCGCGGCTCCGCGCGGCGGATTTGCTTTCTGAACAAGCCGGGCAGGATTCTTCCAATGTCGTCCACGTTACAATTTCTCCGGATGAAATTGCGAATGTCACGAGAATTTTTGAGTTTAGCACATCACGGGAATTGGCGGTGCGGAAAACGGGAAGGAGCGATCACTGTAGCGCGGGCGTCCCCCCACCGGCGACGGTCATGCGGCTGGGATCCGATTGCCGGACTCCGCTGGAGTCCACGGGGTTCCAGAAACCGGAAACAGCCGGGCTGCGGAAGTCGCGGGTGAGGACTACAGAAGTACGGCGTTGTCAGCCTTCAGCTCTCAGTGATAACCTCTTCCGCGCACTGAAATCGAACGAGTTTAGAATTCACTCATGAAGTTGCTTCTTGCCTCCAATTCACCGCGCCGGATTGAGTTGCTCCGCAATGCCGGCTTCGATTGCGAAGTCATTTCAAACGGTGTCAAAGAAGGGCCGCCTGCTTCAGGTGAGCCGCCGGAGGATTACGCGCGGCGCCTGGCGCGCGCCAAGGCGCTGGGCGGCGCGGCAAACTCGCCCGCCGGCAGCCTGGTTCTGGGCGCAGATACCATCGTCACCCTCAATGGCCTGATTCTGGGAAAGCCCCTGGGGCCCTTCGATGCCGCGCGCATGGTTCGAATGCTTTCCGGCATGACCCATCAGGTGATCACGGCAATCTGCCTGGTGAAAGCGCCCGACCAGGTTGTGGCGCTCAAGCATGAAACCACGTTTGTAACTTTCCGCGAGATCAGCGTGGATGAAGTTCACACGCACGTTGCCAGCCACGAACCGTATGACAAAGCCGGCGGCTACGCCATTCAGGGTCTGGCCTCGCGGTTCGTCACGCGCATTTCCGGGTGCTATTTCAACGTGATCGGCCTTCCCATCGCGCTCCTCGATGAAACGCTCAGGTCGCTCGACGCTGGAAGCCCGAAGGCCCAAAAGGGAAGTTAGGAATCGCTCCGCAAATCTGCAGCATCAGTCAGAGAATGATTCGCTCGTCGCCGTCGCGCCGTGTTACGCGCTCGCGGTCAAGGTATTCGAGCAGGGGGATTGCGTACTTGCGGGAGAGGCCGGTGAAATCCTTGAACTCCGCCACGGTCAAGCGCATGTTCTGAGTCTTGCGCCGCTCGAGCATCGCGCGAAGTTTTTGGAGCGCCGACTGGTGGAAGATCAAGTCCTCGGAAATCCTCAGCAGAACGCCTTCCTTCAGGAGCATCCTCAGCAGTTTCTCGGCGCGCGCTTGATCAAGGCGAAGTTTGGCCAGTACTTCCCGGGCACTCGGAACTGCCAGGCCGGCTTTCTCAAAGGCCGCGGCAATCTGGTCTCGCGCCGCAGCCTCTTCAGCGCTAAGCCGAATGGTGCGGCCTGCCAAGCGGACCATTTCCTCCTGCACATCCACCTTCCCCGAGCCTGCGAGGGATTGCAGCACGGCATTGAACAGCACCGCCGAGGGAAGAGATTGCGCCACCCCGCGCCCCCTCAGCTTCGAGCGCAATTCCTCCTTGGGCAATCCGGCCAGCAAGGGATTTGCCGTGTGGAATTCACCGAGCTTTTCGAGAAGGAGTTCGGTCAGTCGCTTGAAGTGCGCAGCGGAAACCACCACGCCGGAAGGTTGCCCCACCAACGTAACGCGCTTTTGGGCTTCCAGGGATTCTGCCACGCGAAGAACATCGGCGAGTTTCCATCCAGTCCGGGCAGCGAGTGCCGGCAGAGCGACCTCGCCGCTCTGCTGCGCATGAAACTCAATTCGAGCCGCCGGATCCCCGCGTTCAAGCACGCGCAAGGACTCGCTGGTGGCGGGATCGCCTGCGCGGTGTTTGGGAGGAGCGTTGTCAAGCACCGAGCCACCGCCCATCGTGGCAAGGGGAGAGAATTGGCGGATGATGAAGCGGTCGCCGGGGACAAACACGCCGGGCTCGGAAAGACGAATCTGCACGAATCCCGTTGCCCCCGCCTTCAGTTCCTTGCCGTCCAGCAGGACGACGCGAGCTATTGTTTCCGCCGTCCCGCAATGGAAATGGACCTGCACGTGGTTCTTCAAGGGACGCACGCCGGGCAGCAGGCTCAGAGTGCAATCCATTGAGGTGGTGGATTGGAATGCGCCGGGAGCCGCGAGCGTCATGCCGCGAGTGATCTGCCGCGCATCCGCCCCCGCCAGATTCAAAGCGGTTCGCTGGCCGGCGATGGCGCGGTCCGCGGGTACATTGTAAACCTCGATGCCCCGCACGCGCAGGCGTTTGCCCAGGGGAAAGAGCTCGACCTCGGATTCCTTTTCCACCGTCCCCGCAATCGTCGTCCCCGTCACAACAGCTCCGAACCCCTTCATCACGAACGATCGGTCGATGGGAAGACGAAAGGGCAAATCCGCGGGGCGGGAGGGCGCCGCGACACTCAACCGCCGCAGTTCGCGGCGAAGCTCATCCAAACCCTCGCCGGTGCGCGCACTTGCCGCCACCACTGGCGCTCCTTCCAGGAACGATCCGGCGACGAATTCCTGAATTTCCAGACGCACCAGGCCCAACACTTCGGCGTCCACCAAATCCGATTTGCTAATGACCACGAGGCCGCGGCGGATTCCCAGCAGCTTGCAAATATCGAAGTGCTCGCGCGTTTGGGGCTTGATGGATTCGTCGGCGGCGATAATCAGCATCACCAGGTCGATGCCGCCCACGCCCGCCAGCATATTCTTCACAAACCGTTCGTGGCCCGGGACGTCGATAAAACCGACCCGGACTTCTTCACCCAGATCCAGATGCGCGAAGCCCAGGTCAATGGTAATGCCGCGGCGCTTCTCTTCCTCCCAGCGGTCGGGATCGGTGCCCGTAAGCGCCAATACCAGCGCCGACTTTCCGTGATCGATGTGGCCAGCGGTTCCGACGATGATGTAACGCATGCGATTTGGATTGTAAGGGAGAGGATGCAGGTTATGGAAGATGGAACAAGGTCCGCCCCTCGAGCATCCGTTCAGCGCCCGGCGTCAATTGACCCGGCAGGCACTTTCTCCACCTCCGGTCCCAACCAAACACTGGCAAGCGTCCAATTGCCGGTGCGCTTTTGCAGGACGAAATCGTAGTACGCGATCGCGGTGGGATCTTCAAACACTACGCGGGCGAGGGCGCGGTTCTTATCAGGAGAGAACGTCACGTTGCGGACGTTAACGGAAACCAGCGACGGCGTCTTTGCCGCCGGCGCTTGGGAAACTTTTCCCCCGCGTGCGGGAGCAGGCCGTGCGGATCCCGCCTCAAGGCCAGTGGGCGGTTCAAGTGCGGGAATGAAGTAGGTACGAACCGCGGACTCGATTGAACCGCCGGCCTTTTGCCCCTCCGGCGACGCCAGATACCTGGCGCGTTCCTCGATGACCGTGCGGGCGTTGTCCACATCGTCGCGAATGACGACGTCCAGGAGCTTTTTCTCCAGGGTGGCGAGGCGCGGCAGAAGCGCCGAATCCGTACGCATGGTCAGAGCCAGCACAGCGGCCTCGGTGACCGTGCGGTCCGGCTCGCTGTCGGATTTATCAATGGCGTTCATGAGGAAGTCGGTGGCCTGGGGGGAATCGTATTCGGCCAGAGCGCCATAAGTGAAACGCCGCAGATCGAGGTCGCGGGGATCGGAAAGCAGCTTCCAGAGGATATCCAGCGCTTTCTCCCCACCGATATAGGCCAGCGACTGCGCCGCGTACTCGGCCGTGCGATCGTCCTTCAAGGCCGTGACGAGTTGCGGAATCACCGCCGGCCCCGCCGCAAAAGTCGCGCGCAGCAGACTGGATTGCGCCTCATCGTTTGGCGAACTGATGATGCCGTCGAGCAACTCCGGTGCCCAGTCGCCGGGGAGGGGCTGGTCCTGATCCGGGCCCGCAGATGGAGGGCTTGACTCCGGCGCCTTTGCGGGTTTTGCCGGTGCTTTTTGCGCATGCCCCGGAACAGCGGGCAAAAGGGTGAGCCCCACCAACATGGCGAGCACTGCGCCGCACCATCGAATTGGGCGATTTGCGGTCATAGTTTATCAGGGCATTGCCCGTTCTGCTTCCTGTGAGAATTTAACCCTGAAATCTCCGCCTTAGCTTTGATGCGAATGCGCGTGACCACGTTGGAGGCTGCGGCGTCAGCCCGCCGGCCGGCCCTCCAGCAGAGGAGGGAGTTCCCGTAAATCATCAATCACCAAGTCGGGCGAAACCGTTGCGAGCGTGTGCGCCCCAAAGCCATACGTAACGCCGCACGTCCACACGCCGGCGTTCCGTCCGGTGAGGACGTCCGTATCGGAATCGCCAATCATCAGCGTGTCGGCGGCGGCAACCTGGAAGTCCTCCATCAGTTTGTTCAAGCCAATGGGATCGGGCTTCTTTTTGGGAAAGCTGTTGCCGCCGTAAACGTAAGTGAAATGCGGCGCAAACCCGAGCCGCGCGATCATCTCGCGGCTGAAATCAACCGGCTTGTTGGTCAGCACCGCCATCTTGCGCCCGCTGAGCTTCTCCAACGCCTCAGAAACTCCGGGATAAGGCGCCGTACGGTCGAGCATATGTTCGCGGTAGTAGCCCAGGAAGAAAGCCAGCCCCCGTTCAACGCTTTCTTCATCGGCATGCGTCCCCAGCGACCTGCGAACCAAAGGCCTTACCCCGTTGCCAACGTAGGTGGCAATCAGCTCAAGCGGCAAGGGCGCAAGGCCCATTTCAGTTCGCATGGCGTTAACGCTCATCGCCAGATCCTGCTTGCTATCGACGAGTGTGCCGTCAAGGTCGAAGACCAAAAGCCGAACTTGTTTCCAGTCGAAGGCCACGGGGGGTTCCTAGGTTTGGGATGGCGCCACGTCATCGGGATCGAGTGCGCGCAGAATCAAAGCCGCCTGTTCCGCAGGAATGGGGTTGAAGTGAAAGCCTTCCGTACCCAGAAAGCTCCGCCCGCCCTCCACATCCGGCTGAATCTCGATGTGCCAATGATAATCCTCGGGGACGGATCCCCACCAGTTTTCAGCGGGTTTCCACGCCTGCAAGTTCGGCTCCGTGTGAATCACCAGGTGGAGGGAAGGAGAGATCATTTCGACGCGCCGGAGACAGGTCTTGAGAAACGGCGCAAGAGTCTCTCTCCGTGCCGGCACCCCCATATCGTTTTCGAACGAAGAAGCGTGGTGGGCGGGAACGATCCAAAGCTCGTAGGACCACCGCGAGCCAAAGGGACAAAAGGCCACGAACTCAGCGTTTTGGTCCACCAGGCGTGCCTCCTGGCTCAACTCCTGTTGCAGTGCGTCGCAATAGATGCAGCGTTCGTGCTTCAGAAAGTGCTCGCGGCTCCAACGCAGCTCGACTTCCAGCACCTGGGGCAGGACGGGCGATCCCAGAACCTGCGAATGGGCGTGGCCAACACGAGCAGGGCTGGGCGCAGATTGGTCTTTGAAAACCGAAACATAACGAAGCCGGCGATCCTGCTTGAGGTCGATGATGCGGTCGCGGAAAAGCTCCAGTATGTGGGAAATCTGCTCCTCGGGAAGCTGTGCCAATGTCGCGCCGTGCTGGGGAGTCTCCACTACAATTTCATGCGCCCCAATGGAGTTCATGCGGTCAAACATTCCTTCCGCCCTGCGATTCATTTCGCCCTCGACGTGTAACAATGGGGCACGGTCATGAAAGACTCGCGCGGTCCAGGCGCCGGAAGCATCGCGCGACTCGCGGATCGCCGGCGGGGTCTGGCGCTCATTTCCCGGGCAAAACGGGCAGGTTCCGCCCCCGCTGTGGACGTCCGGCATTACCGGGCGCTTCCCCGTCACCACCCACCGCCGGGTGAAGGGATCCAGGCGCAATTCATCCATGGGTGTGAGCTTTCGGTTGAGATGGTGCGGTCAGCATGATTCCACACAGCGAGCAAAGGCAAACCACGGCTACGAATTCCCGGCCCTCCATTCTAACTTGGATCGGGTCCGACGTCATGTAGGGTATGAGAAGATCGTAGATACCTGAAGCGAAACTGTCTCGACGCCTTGGGGAGGGTGTGATAGTTTTGAGTGCGGGTCATCACCGGACGGACAAATAGTCTATGGCAGAGATTCTCCCCTTTCGAGCGCTTCACTACAACTCGCAAAAAATTTCCGACCTCGGCACGGTGGTGACGCAACCCTATGACAAGATCACTCCTGAGATGCAGGACCATTATTACGATCTGCATCCTTATAACCTCGTGCGTATCGTGCGCGGCCGCACGCTGAGTGATGATGGCTCCGGGAACAATGTCTACACCCGGGCAAAACGGGACTTTAACACGTGGACTCAGAATGGGGTGCTGGTCTCCGAACACGCCCCCGCCATTTATCCCTACCATCAGGAATACGAAATCCCCGGCCAACCGGGCGCACGCATGCTCAGGCGTGGTTTCATCACCCTGCTGCGGCTGGAGGATTATTCGGCGCATGTGGTCCACCGCCACGAAATGACACTTTCCGGGCCCAAGGCCGATCGCCTTGAACTGATCAAGGCCACGCGCGCGCACTTCGGCCAAATCTTCATGCTCTATAGTGACCGCGAGGGGGCAGTCGAAAGTCTTTTCGCGCCGCCCACCGCGGCGGCACCGTGGGAAGAGGCCACGGACGAATACGGCACGCGGCACAGCGTTTGGCGCGTTGATGATTCCAAGATCATTTCTCAGGTGCGCCAGGCTTTTCGGGAGAAGCCGCTGGTTATTGCCGACGGCCATCATCGTTACGAAATGGCTCTCGCCTATCGCAATTTCTCTCGAGAGCAAGGGCCTTCCACCGGAAGCCTGGATTACGTGATGGTGACGCTTGTGCGCATGGAGACGCCTGGCCTTACCATTTTGCCCACACATCGCCTGGTGCACAACTTGCACCATTTTGATGCCAGCCAATTCGCTGCCAGCGCTCGCGCGGTATTTGACTGGGAACACGTGACGGTGGCAGGGCCGCCGAGCGAATGGAGCGCACAGTTCCTCGCGAAGCTCGCCGCAGCGGGCCGCGAAGCACCAGCCATGGGGGTTTATACGGGCGCAGGTAAGCTGGCCTTGCTCCGTTTGCGCAAGGATTTCAACCTCGATCGCCAACTCGCGGACCTTGCGCCCGCACTCCGCGAGCTCGACGTCATTATTTTGCACCGTCTCGCGCTGGAGCGCTTTTTGGGCATCGATGCGCAAGCGGTGCGCGAGGAAAAGAATCTATCCTACTTTCGCGATGCCGCGCTCGCCTGCAATGAGGTGGATGAAGGTCGCGGGCAAGCCGCCTTCCTGCTGAATCCCACTCCGGTTCAAGCCGTGCACGCCAATGCCCTCGCCGACTGCCCGATGCCGCAAAAATCCACCGATTTCTATCCCAAGTTGTTGTCGGGTCTGACGGTCTATTGGCTGGATAATCCTGAGGGAATTTAGGCGGGTGGCGCTTCTTGAATCCGCTCAAGAGGAAGGTTGGGCGTCGTCCTTCCGCGCATAAATCAGGATGTGCTGCCAGGGCAGCGATTCCACGTCCTGAACCCGAACCAATCCAATCACGCTCATTTCCTTGGTAAGTTGCTCGACGCTCATCTTATGCACTTCCTTGATGGGCACGCTCCGGTCCTCTTTTCGGTATTCGACAAACACCACACGCCCGCCAGGTTTCAGCGCTTCGCGGACTTTGGCCATAACTTCATAGGGGTAGGCAAGTTCGTGATAGACGTCCACCATCAGCACGCGGTCGATGCTATCCGGCGGAAGCCTCGGATCCGTCGCCGTATCCTTCACTTCTTCCACGTTGGTGATCCCCAGCGCCGTTGCGCGTGATCGAATGGCATCAAGCATTTCCTCCTGAATATCCACGGCCAGGACTTTGCCGGTATTCCCCACCTTGGGAGCAATGCGGAAGGTGAAGTAGCCGGATCCGGCGCCAAAGTCTACGACCACATCGCCATTGTGGATGTCCATTGCCTGAATCACCACCTCGGGATGCTCTTCCTCCGCGCGCTCCGGGCGATCCAGCCAGGACATTCCGCTCGCCCCCATGACTTGCGCAATCTCCCGGCCCATGTAGAATTTCCCTGTCCCGTTGGGGTCGTGGATTTCACGGAATTCATATCGGGATGCAGGTTGCGCGCCGATATCCTGAAGCCATCTTCCCACCCCTTCCGGAGGGCCCGGACGCGCGGCAATCCGGCCTGCACCCGTAAAGGTCGCGGCAAGCATTAACACCAGCGCAAGGGTTGGGGCAAAACGATGGAATTTGGGATGAGCCATCAGGAATTCCGTTCTTGGGTGAAACATGATTCTCGTCCGCTTCCGCAGGGCCATCCGTCCCCAGCAGATTCAAGGCCAGGATGGACATTATAAAGGCAAGAACAACCCCGGGCGCGGCGGGCCCTCTACCCATGCCTTGGTCACGTGTTCGACGAGGCTCAACATGACTTATTGCGCGTCCTTGGAGAGCTCGGCGATTCGCGCCCAATCCTCAGGCGTGTTCACGTTCACCAATTCCAACTCGTGCACGCCAGCGCGCTGCATCTCCTCAGCGGTAATTTCCTCCACGCCAATGTGCTCCAGAAGCCGGATGACACTTCGCTCACCCTGTTGAAGTGCCTGGGTGAAAGACGCCTGGCAATTGGCGTGGTAGGCGGCGGAAAGAGGTTGCCATCCGTCGCTCGTGCGTGGCACTACGGCCTCACACTGTGAGGCGCGCACGCGCTGCACCAAAAGCTCCACGAAGTTGTGGGTGACCAGAGGAAGATCACAAGCAAGGAAGATGTTCCATCGAGCCTGAGTAGAGAAAAGGGCCGCACAAACTCCCGCCAAAGGACCCTCCGCCCATTTGTCAGGAACCACGGGCAGCCCGAGGTTTTCATACCGTCCCAAAGGGGCGAGTAAAGTGACCTTTTCGACAAACGGCCGCAGAGTTTGCGCCGCCCGCAGAACGAGTGGCTGCCCATCGAGCTGCATCAAGGCCTTGTCCTGCCCCATGCGACGGCTTCTGCCGCCCGCCAATATGTATCCGTGTATGCCCGCCATCACCCGAAACCCGAGTTCCTAACTCGCCTCGCCTCCGCTTTGACGTTTCTCCCGAATTTGCACGAACTGCCAACCGAAGCGCCCCTTGATGCAGAGATTGCCATGCGTCACGCCGTTCTCAATTGGGGAATCGACTTTGACAATCCTTTCATCCTGAACGCGCAGCGTAAGGGTGCATCCCACTCCGCAATACGGGCAGATGGTCTCCGTCGAAGTTTGGCGGGACTCGTCCCAAGCCCCCGCCTTGCGCAAGTTGTGCTCACTCACAAACATCAGTGCGCCGGTTGGACACACCCCAATGCAGTTCCCGCAATAAACGCAGGCGGAATCCGGGAGCGGCACGGCGTATTCAGTGGAAATACGCGCGTCAAAGCCGCGGCCGGCCACGGCAATGGCAAAGGTGTTCTGTGCATCGGGACCGCACGCCTCTACGCATTTGTAACAGAGGATGCATTTGCCGTAGTCACGCACATAGAGTTCGTTGTCGACTTTCACGGGCTGAGCCACTGCGGCAGCCTGGGATCCGTCTGTGGCAATGTGCAGACCCGCGCGCGCCTTGTCCCTCCCATCGGAAGGTGCCGGCGCTGGGCCGAAGCGCTCGGGACTGACTTCGTATCTGTCCATATAGGCCCGAATTTGGGGCGAAGTGGAAACATCCACGGAAGAAGCGAGAAACTCCAGAATCAGCCGGCGGCTCAGGCGAACGCGCTCGGAATCGGTCTTCACCACCATCCCGTCCTCGGCCTTGCGCGAGCAGGCCGGAACCAGCGTGCGGGAGCCCTCCAACTCAACCACACAAATCCGGCAGACGTTTACGGGAGTCAGCGATGCAAGATAGCAAAGCGTTGGAGTGCTCATGCCGGCTTTACGGGTGGCCTCGAGCAACGTTGTCCCTTCGGGCACGGAAATCTCCCGGCCATCGATGGTCACGCGCACCGTGCGACGGGGTGAGGCTGGCGGCAGGGCAGGAACAGGACTCTTGGGAACCGGAACCAAAGGATTTACGGTCGGGACCGGATTAAGATGATCGACCTTCCCCTTTTCGTGATCCATGAATTGCCCCCGGGAAACTCCGCAAGCGAACGACCCATTCTCGAATCGTAATACTGCATATGCGCTCGGGTGGATCCAGCTTAAAATAACTGCCAACGCTTCAACGCGGACTCGATCGCGCTGGAGGCGGTCTGCCCCAAACCGCAAATCGAGGCATCGCGCATTACCTGCCCCACTTCTTTCAGCAAACCCAGCTCCGCCTCCACAGTACCGATGGGCTTCTGGTGGTGGAGGCGCTGCAACAACTCCTCCTGCCGAACGGTCCCCAGGCGGCAGGGAACGCACTGACCGCATGATTCGTCGCGAAAGAACGCGGCGATGCGAAACAATATCTTGCGCAGATCAACCGTATCATCAAAGAGCATCACCACCCCGGAGCCGAGTGATGCTCCCACAGCGCGAGTGCCCTCGAAGGTAAGCGGCGTGTCCAACTCCTCGGGGGAGAGAAATGACCCTGCGGCGCCTCCTACCAGCACGGCCTTTAACCGCCCGCTGCCGGCAACTCCTCCGCCCATTTCAATCAGCTCCCGCAGCGTCGTACCGAAAGGAACCTCGTAAACGCCGCGCCGGACAGCATGTCCGGACAGACAAAAGAGCTTCGGACCCGTGGACCCGCGAGTCCCCATTGCCGCATAGCGTTCACCACCCTCTTGAACGATAAGCAGCACGTTGACCAGAGTCTCGACATTATTGATCACCGTGGGTTTGCCGAACAATCCAACTTGCGTTGGGAATGGCGGCTTGCTGCGCGGTTCGCCGCGCAATCCCTCAATCGAGTTGAAGAGTGCGGTTTCTTCTCCGCAGATGTAAGCGCCGGCGCCGCGACGCATTTCGATGTCAAAATCCACGCCGCGTCCCAGGATGTTGCTGCCCAAATATCCTCTTTCGCGCGCAATCGTGATGGCGTGCGAAAGTCTTTCACCGGCCAGCGGATATTCACCGCGCAAATAGAGGTAGCCACGCTCGCAGCCCAGGGCAGTTCCGGCGATGGTCATGGCCTCGATCAGCGAAAAGGGGTCGGCCTCCATCACCACCCGGTCCTTAAACGTACCAGGCTCCGATTCGTCGGCGTTGCAAACCAGGTATCGGGGTTGATTGGTAGGATCCCACTTTTTGCCCGTGGGAAAAGCGGCCCCGCCCCGGCCCACCAGGCGCGAGTTCAATACTTCGCGCACCACCCAGCTCCCTCCCAAGTTGAGCGCTCGGCGTAGAGCTTCGTAACCCCCGTAAGCACGATAATCATCAATGCTGGCGGGATCAATGTGCCCCACGCGGCGAAGGAGCATTAATTTCGAATGGCCGTTTCGCGCAGCTTGAGGGGCGCTGGCGCTTGCTTCAAAACGATCGGGCGGCTCGTCAGCGGCGGCGTCCGCAAACGATTCCAGAATTGAAACCAGCGACTGGGAACTGGCAGGTGCGATGACCTTTTCCGCAGGTTTTTCTCCCGCCCTCGACATCAGCGCCGCGGGAGCACGCTCGCACAGACCCAGGCAGGGACTGCGAAGCCAACTAACTTTGCCGTTGAGTGAAGGCGTCCCCGCAGGCCCCAATTGGCTTTGCACGCTGCGGCAGAGGTCTTCCCCACCCTGGGTCATACACCCAATGTCATCGCAAACGTGCAGCACGCAGGGCGGACGCGGTGTGACAGAAAACAAACCATAGAAAGACGCGACACCGTAAGCCTCGGCGGGAGGAACATCAAGGCGCCGGCAGGCATAATTTAGAGCCGCGGGTGTAATCCATCCCATGCGCGCCTGGATAGCGTGCAGAACAGGTAGAAGCAGGTGGCGCTCGGCCCCCCGCGCTTGATCATTGAGGGCGGAGTGCCCATCCTTGTCAGGACGGCGCGGCCCACCCCGCCAGCCGGAGTGCGGCACGCCGAGGACAGAGTCCACAGCTTCTTGCTCGGCCGAAGCGGGATGATCTTTGGTGAAGTGAGCGTCCATGAAGGTCTCTTTCCCTAGAAAATAAATCACCTCGTCGGTACTTGCCAGAGAAGGGCAATCACCCCAGAGGCCACCGAGAGACACAGAGATGTTTTTCGCTGTGCTTCTCTGTGTGCTCTGTGGTTCAAGCTTTTCGGCTCGGCTTCGCTGTGTACGACCGCTCAAGTCGCGGTGACACGGTGAGCCGGTTTCAATCCCAATTGAATTCGATAGTAATCATCCTCCGGCAAAGCCGGAGGCTTTTCGGTGGCTGGCCTCTCAAAGGGGCCTGACCGCCGCCGACAAAAGACCCCTCACCCTATCACCCCGTCTCCCCTCTTCCCTCTCCCCTGGGGAGAGGGAAGAGGGGGAGGGGAGTTGGGGTGAGGGGTTTTTTCAATTCGATGAAAGGCGGCGAATTCCTGATTCCCTCAACTATCAAACTCTAGCTGCCTCCCCGGCAAAGCCGGGGGATCTCCCAACGGATTAGCTGCCTACTGCCTTAAGACCCTGCGGGAGTGGCGATTTTTTCCACGCGAATGGCGGTGGCCTTGAATTCCGCGGTGCCGGACCTCGGGTCCGTCGCATCAATAGTCAGAACATTGGTGGCCACTTCATCGGGGAAATGAACGCTTAGAAATGCCAGGCCCGGCCGCAGCGAATCATCAAAACGTACCGGAGCCACCGCGGAGCCGCGACGCGAGCTGACGAGAACGCGCTCGCCTTCCGCCAATCCATAGCGCTCAGCATCCTCGGGAGAGAGGTCGAGCATCTCCGGATGCCGCAAGGGTGAACGATAACGGGACGTCTGAACTCCGGTATTGAACGACTCCAGGCGGCGGCCGGTGGTAAGGCGCAGGGGAAAGTCGTCATCCAGACAATCGACCGGCGGCTCAAATTCCACCGCATTGAACTTTGCCGGAGGGCCGACGATGGGATCTTCCCACAGGCGTCCATGCAGGAAGAGTTCGCCCGGATGTGTTTCATCGTAGCAAGGCCACTGAATGCCCCCCAGAGACTCCAGTCGCGAGTAGCTCATCCCTGCATTCATGGGGCTCAGCCTCCGAACCTCATTCCAAACTTCTTCCGCGCTGGGACAGCCCCAATTGTGCCCCAGTCGATTTGCCAGGTTGCAGAGGATGGCCATGTCATCCCACGCACCTCCCGGAGGATCCATAGCTTTGCGAACGCGTTGCACTCGCCGCTCGCTGCTGGTCACTGTTCCTTCGGATTCACACCACCCCGCCGCCGCGGGCAAAACCACATGGGCAAGCTGTGCGGTGGCGGAAAGTAGAATATCCTGCACCAGGAGGAATTCGAGCCCCTTCAAATTGCGCTCGCATCGCCCCTGGTCGGCTTCCGAATTCACGGGATTTTCACCAATAACGTAAAGCCCGCGAAGCTTGCCTTCCTCCATCGCATTGAACATGGCGCTGAGATGCCAGCCGCGCTTGGGGGGAATCTTTACACCCCACGCCTGCTCGAACTTCGCGCGCAGGTCATCGTTCTCCACGTGCTGAAATCCGGGCAGGCGATCGGGAATGGCACCCATATCCCCGCCTCCCTGAACGTTGTTCTGCCCGCGAAGCGGATTGAGGCCGGATCCATAACGCCCCACATGTCCCGTGAGCAGCGACAGATTGATCAAGGCGAACACGTTGTCCACAGCGTTGTGGTGTTCGGTAATTCCCAGCGTCCAGCAGAGCTGCGCCCGGTCAGCGCGTGCATAGGAATGAGCAAGCTGGCGAATGACCTCCGCAGGCACCCCTGTGATCTTTTCCCCGCGCTCCAGGGTGTACGGCTCAACCGCCTGACGATACTCCTCAAACCCCGTGGTGGCTCGATCGATGAACCGGCGATTTTCGAGGCCGGCGGCGATGATCTCACGCCCTACGGCGTTCGCCAGGGCAATATCCGACCCCACGTCAAGCCCCAGCCACACATCCGCCCAGCGCGCCGAACTGGTCCGGCGCGGATCAACCACGAACAGCTTTGCGCCCTTGCGCACACCCTTGAGGAGGTGGTGAAAAAAGATGGGATGAGTCTCGCGCGCGTTGGAGCCCCACAGAATGATGAGGTCTGTGTCCTCCATTTCGCGATACGAACTCGTCCCGCCTCCCGCTCCGAAGACCGTCGCCAGACCGGCGACGCTGGGGGCGTGTCAAGTGCGGTTGCAACTATCGATGTTGTTCGTGCCCATGACGGAGCGCGCGAACTTTTGGGCAAGGAAATTCAGTTCGTTCGTCGCTTTCGAACAACTGAACATTCCGAAACCCTGATGTCCGTAACGCTCCTTCACGCTACGAAGGCTCTTCGCCGCCCGGCTCAGAGCCTCCTCCCAACTTGCGGCACGAAGCTCACCGTTTTCCCGAATCATGGGGGTGGTGAGCCGAGCCTTCATGGAATCAGCCATATTTCACTCCACACTGCTTGAAAAACTTTCAATCCCGGGGCTTCACGACGTCATCGTGAGCAGAATTAACTCCGAAGTTTCCTGCTCAATGCACCGCATCAGTATACAACCCATCAGTTTGTCCTTCAGCGCAAATCTGCGGGGGCATGC
Organism: Terriglobia bacterium; assembly: GCA_030040515.1. GTDB lineage: Bacteria > Acidobacteriota > Terriglobia > UBA7540 > UBA7540 > Bog-366. Next base: position 5,677 of record JASHTO010000766.1, on the reverse strand, counting down.
AACGCCGTCCAGGTGCAGAATTGCACATGGCCCTCAGGGAGATTCGTAAACCAAGGCACGGTCCGGAGACACCGCCAGCCCGAGGCGCTCCTCTCCGCCATACACGATGAACCGGCGGCCACGGAGGAATCCCACCAGAGTCATCCCAAACTCACGGGACATCTGAACCGCCAGGCTGGAAGCGGCGGAAACAGAAGCCAGGAGGGGAATTCCCGCCATCAGCGACTTCTGGATGATCTCGAAGCCTCCCCGCCCGCTCGCCAGCAGCGCGCAATTGGAAAGAGGCACAAGGCCTTGCAACAATGCCCAGCCGACGAGTTTATCCACCGCGTTGTGCCGGCCTACGTCCTCCTTCAAGGCGAGGAGCTTACCTGAGGAGTCAAACAGAGCGGCGGCGTGGAGCCCTCCCGTACTTCCAAATAGGGTTTGCGCAGAACGCAGGGCTTCCGGCAGGCCGCACAGAACTTGAGGAGTGATTCGGAATTCAGGATTCGGCCGCGAAATTCCGGCGGCATATACGCTTTCGAGCGAGGTTTTGCCACACAATCCACAACTCGAGTTGGAAAAGAAATTCCGCTTCGTCTCCTGCGAGCGGGGAATGCCTTCGCTCTTTAGCGCCACCTGAACCACGCGGTGCTCCGCCTCCGGGCCGTCGCCCCATTCGAGGCTGACGATGTCCTCGCGCGACTTGACCATGCCCTCTGTAAACAGGAATCCGGCCGCGAGTTCAAAATCGTCGCCCGGTGTCCGCATGGTGACGGTTAGAGCTTGCCCCGCCACCTGAATGAGCAGCGGCTCCTCACCCACTAGAAAATCATGTCGGGCGCGAACAGTTCCGTCATTCCATTCGGAAACTACGGCCGGTTGCACGGGCCGCGGTGTGGAAGAAATTTCGCTCATTCGAAAGTCCTCCGGAAATCTCCCGGCATCCCAAAGGGCATTCTCCCGAACCCGCGCGCAGATTGCAAGTGTGGCCGCCCTCCGATTGGCGATCAGACCAGTAACTGAGGGGAAGCTCTGCTGATAAAATATTGTGGCATCTCTCTCTTGTAGCGGCGCTCTATGAGCGCCGAAAAGGGCGGTCGCCCTGCGACCCAAAGCCGTCTTCGGGCGACGGGTCGGAGACCGCCGCTACAATCGGAGGTCGTCACTATATTCTCTCCACTTCAGTAGCTTTCTACTTTCCCAGCGTAACCGTAAAGGTGGGGTGGCAATTGGCGGCAGGATCGTTGGTAACGGATTGGTTGGCATCGCCCTTGCTAATCGTGAACTCCATCGGTGGTTTCTTCAACTTATCCGGCAAGCCTTCGATTCGCGCTCTTCCGCTGCTATCCGTGCCAATCTCGAGCTCTGTGTCCCGCTTGCTCATGAATCCATACTTCACGATGGTGTGAATTTTGGCGTCAAACACCGGCTTATTGGCGGCATCGTTTACAATGAAGTCCGCCGTGCAAGGACCCATGCTGGCGCTGACGGACGGGACATCGGCCGGAGTTGCACTTGGAGATTGAGCGCTCGCTCCACAAAGCAATATCGCGGCAAGAACCCAAAGAACAATTCTTCTGTTCGCGACGGTGCATGCCGCAAGCTCGGGGACAGGCGAGTTTCGAGAAGCGCTCATGGTGATTCTCCTGGGCGCATTGACGGATTAAGGCATGCCGCAACACATGAGTTCCCAGGCTCTTAATCCTTAGCGGTCAGAGGCCGGATTGATTAACGACGGACGTACTGCTCAGTATTCGCGCGCAGTCACGATTCCGGGTTGCGGCACAGGATATCGGCCGTTGGCATCAGCGATGAGCGGCGCAGGAGAATCCATGGTGAACTGATCGATCCCCGGCGCCATATCGAAGTCGCAATTCAGCATCTCATCGTAGGTTACTTCCCGTCCGGTGTGAGCGGCCATGCGGCCCATGCTCGAGACAAGGCTCGCTTCGACTCCGCGCTTCACCTCGTTGTAAGGCTTGTCATCCCGAACGGCATCCACCAGGTCATTCCATTCATTTTGATATGGATTCTGCTCATCCGGACTGATCTTGGATTCCCAAATCAGGTGCGCTGTATCCACTTGGCCTTTGTAAAGCTTGGAAGGCAGCCCGCAATCGCCGTGGCTGGAAGCGATTCCCATGCCCTTCGTGCCCTGCAAATAGCTGGAATAAATTTTCTCGCAGCCATCGATGCAGCGCCCGTCGAAGAAAAGTTTCGTGCCATCGGCATAAGTGTACTCCACCGAGTAGGTATCGAAATTCTGATCCACGTAGGTCACTCCCTCAGGGCTTTGGCGGTAATGACGGCCGCCCACGGCCTGGGCTTTCACCGGCCACTGGTTTTTCATCCATCCCAAGTGATCGATGATGTGGATGTAGAAATCGTTGAAGCATCCGCCGCTCGCCCAAATAAAGCTGTGGAAGCGCTGTACCTGGTATAGGAGGTCGGTGATGCCGTCAGGCTTGGGCAAAGAACGGAAATACCCTCCCGGGCCGTCCATACGATACCCGCGTTGGAGGATGACTTCGCCAATCTGGCCGTCATGGACGCGCTTGGCCAGCTCCTGGAGCGCCCGACTGTGCCGCGACATTAATCCCACGCCGACTTTAAGGTTTTTGGCGGAAGCCTGGTCGGCAAGGGCGAACATTTTTTTGCTGGTAGGCCCATCGGCGGTAAGGGGTTTTTCCATAAAGACATTCAGGCCCTTTTCGATGGCATAGGTAAAATGAACCCAGCGGAACGCCGGCGGTGTTGCAAAAATGGCGATATCACCTGGTCGGAGACAATCCATGGCTTTCTTGTAAGCGTCGAAGCCAATGAATTGGCGCTCCGGTGGAACGTCCACCTGGCTGGCGTACTTCGCGTTCAAATCGCCGTAATCTTTTGCAAGCCGTTCCGGGAAAATGTCCGCCATGGCCACCAGCTTGATCGGGCCACGCTTAACGGAAAGGGCGTTCGCCGCCGCCCCGCCGCCGCGACCGCCGCAGCCAATCAGCACGATCTGGATCATGTCGCTGCCGGCAGCGTGGACGGCAGGAATTGCCACATTGGCCAAGGCTGAAGCCGCGGCCAGCTTGCCAGTCGTTTCCATGAATTTACGTCGAGTCGTCAAGGTTTGAGAATTCATCGATGTCGAGTCCCCCCAAAACGTATTATGATTTCTTCACGCGCAGTCAAGCGCGCTAAGTAATTCTAGCGCCGGTTCCCCTACCGTCAAGAGTAATCTTACTCGGTTAAAGGGCTTCGATCGCCGCCAGTCCAACCACGTGAGGTGGCTTTGAGGGTCCCCCCTGCCACGAAGCCTTCCAGGTTCTGCCCTTCCTTGACTCACTTCCTCTCGATATCGTTGCCACAGTGTGATAAAGTAGAAGATGTTGACACAATGCCTGCTGATCCGCCGGGAGGTTTGAGCCGGCGGCAATGTGCTTGGGAGTAAGGGAATGAGCCAAGCTCCAGAAGCCAACCGTGCGCCCGTAACTTCGCCAAGGGCCTCACTGCGTGAGGTGGAGCATCGACGCAGCGAACGCTTGCTGATCACAGTTCCGATTCGAGTGGAGGGCGTAGACCGGGATGGCGAAAAATTCAGTGAAGAAACCCGGACAATTGTCATTAATCGGCAAGGAGCGCGGATTTATCTGAAGCGCCTGGTGACGGCGGGAGCGAGCTTGCTGATTTCGACCCATGGTGCCCGTCATAGCGCCAAATTCCGGGTCGTAGGACCAACTCAGCCCCCTTCGGGAGAAGGCGGCGAGTGGGGGGTCGAGTGCCTGGACCAGAACGCCAATATTTGGGGAATCGGGTTTCCCCCGCCGTCGTCTCTGGAAGGCAGATGCACGGCGCTGCTGGAGTGCCGGCGGTGCCACGCCGTGAAGCTGAGCCACCTCTCCATGGTGGAGCACGATGTTCTGGGAACGTCCGGCTTGTTGGTCAAAGAATGCGAGACGTGCGGACGCCTGACCTCTTGGGGGTACAAAGAGCCCTCCGTGCCACTTCCCACCGACGACACGGCTGCCAGCGTGGAGATCCCGGAAACTCCCACCGATTCACGTTCCGGAGCACCCAAGCGAAATCATAACCGTGTAGCCCTGCAATTGCCCATACGCCTGCGCAGCTTTTCCGGGGGGGAAGAATTCATCCGCACTGAGAATGTCTCGCGTGGGGGGGTATGCTTTATTTCCGATCGTAACTACGAAATTGGCGAAGTCATCCTCGTCACCTGTCCTTACGAGAAAAACGGTCAAAACATTGAGGTTCGCGGGCAGGTGGTACGCCGCCGCGAAATGCATGGCACCGGGCGCAAGATTTATGGCGTTTCATATGAGCGCTAACCTTCTCAGTTTCGACTTCATTTTCTTCCTAAAGGGAAAATAATATCCAATCATTCCTCATTCGACCGCCCTTGGGCGCTGCGTCGCACCTTCACGCTTAAGATTGTCACCGAATAACCGATAAGAAAAAAGGCGACCTGATTGCTTAGAGGCCCAAACAGACTGGCTGAGGGGGACGCTGTGGATTTCGCAATGACGCCAGGTGGGTTGCTGGTTCATTCGTGTGAGGCTTGGCCGTGCGCAGTCTGCCGACCCGGCCAAATCTCGGAAAGTCGGGCTTATTGCCTGTGCCTAAACTGCTCCTATGCCCTTGTGGCGGCAGCAAGTGCGGGCGAAAAGGGCGCGCGCGCCATGCTCGACGAAATCTCCGAGGCGCTAAGTCTGCTGGAAGCCCAGCAACCCGAACCCCGCATGATGGCTAACTGACCCCCTTGAAGTTTCCTCGCAAGATGCTGGAAAATTCCTGCCTAACTAAGGTAACATCTACCCATCAAGGTGGTTATTCCTCAGGAGGGCGGGGGCCATGGGGGAGTTCGAATCCCGGCGAAGTTGCCGGGTTGCGTTGTCAGTCCCGATCCGGGTGATGGGGATTGATTTTCGAGGTAGGGACTTTTCTGAAGAAGCTCTAACCCTTGTCGTGAATCTCCATGGGGCCAAGATTCGAATGCTTCACCAACTGACGCCAGATGCTGAAGTTCGCCTCCTTAGCCATCCAACCGGGCAAGATTCCATCTTTCGCGTGGTTTCCAAATTACAAAGTTCTGAACTGAAGTTTACTTATTGGGGGGTTGAAAACCTGGATCCGGGAAAAAACATCTGGGGTATAAGTATTCCGGAACTCCGGCCGGGCTACCATGTCAAGGTCGGCGTAATGATGCAATGCCCATCTTGTTCCGCGCGCGAATCCCTATACGCTGATGAAGGCCTTCTGGCGTCGCTCCATGAGAAGGGCGGCGTCCAGCGCACCTGCATCGTTTGCAAAACTTCCGGTCTCTGGAAGCTCCTGCCCTTCTCGCACGCCTAGATAGCTTCATTCCAGGGGTCCCGAACCGCCGAGCCTTGTTAAACAAACCGCTTAAGCCCCACTACTTCCATCTTCCGCAAACTGATTATGACTCGCGATAGCCCAGGACCTCCGCGATGACCCCTCGGAGCACGCGACCCTTTTCCGGTGCATTCTTGTCGATGCGGGAAGCATACTCAATGCGCTGAATCATCAGCCGGTACTTTTGGAATTCACACTCCTCCGGCAGCATGAGTTCGTCGCTTTGATTGACCTCGGCGAAATGGATCTCCTGTGCGTCAGATCGGATTTGGGGGTCGATGACTCGCGCCACCAACCTGCCTTCCTGGTATATGGC